>NZ_JBYSWF010000059.1:0-48746 GCF_058780865.1 Pseudomonas sp. GP01-A4 | reverse complement strand
TGAATGAACGCGGCGCTCTCAGGTTTTTCGCGAGCAAGCCCGCTCCCACAGAAAAGCAGATCTGTTTTCGCTCTGGTCTTTGCTTTTAACACTCAAGCCCGCCGGGAGGCCGCTGTGCTCTTGCTTTTGATTTTAATCTGACTGCCCCAATAAGTCCGAGGCCGAACGCAGGTATTGCGGAGCGGCGGCCCGCGGAGCAATGCCGTTTGGTGGACTTTGCCGCTGTTGCAAAGTGACTCGCTGTAAGAGCGAAACCATACGCCGCCGTTACCCAAATAACGGATATGTACCCAATCACTGAGCTGGCTTGCAGGCCATGGCATCAGGTTTTTGCAGCCAACTCCCGCAGCACCTTGAGCAATGTGGTCTCACCCTTAACCACGTCCGCCTGCTCAAAGCAGATCCAACCTTCGTTAAACCCATCAATCATGCGCATGCGCGGCATTGGATTCTGCGCGCCTTGCTCACGAAACATCGGCTCCCACGCATCGCGAGGCACCACCTGTGCTGTCACACCACGACCAAGCACTTCGGTCAACGTGCGAGCGATGTCGTTCGGGCTGACCCATTGGCCTTCCAGCTCAACTACCCGACGCCCGCTCCAGTGTTGCTGCAACAATTGCGCGGCAAGGCGGCCGACGTCGGCAGTAGCGATCATCGGCACGGCTTTATCCAGCGGTTGCAGGAAGCTGTGGATCACTCCGTGTTCGCGGGCGGTGGCTACGTCGTAGGCGGCGTTTTCCATAAACCAGCCCGGACGCAAAAAGGTCACCGGCACGTTCAACGCGCTCAGCGCCTGTTCCATCAAGGTTCGTTGGGTCAGCAGGTTCAGGTGTTCGGCCTGGGCGCCGATGGTCGACAGGCAAACAACTTTCTGCGGGGCCGCAGCTTCAATGGCCTGAGCGACGGCGGCAATCACCTTGCGCGCCTCGGGAAAACCCGGCTCCGGGTCGAAATCCGAAGGCGGCAGGATGAACACGCCGGTGGCACCCTTGAATGCTTCAGTGAGGGCCGCAGCGTCGTCCATATTGGCGATGGCGACCTCGCAACCAAGGGCGGCCCATACGGCGCCTTTGCCCGCATCGCGAATGACTGCGCGCACGGGTTGACGATCGTTGAGGAGAAAGCGCGCGAGGGCGCCGCCGACTTTGCCTGTGATTCCGGTGATGACATACATGGTGTTTACGCCTGTTGTTCCAATGTGTGGATCAAGCATAAACACCGCCCTGGATTGACAGAATAGCGATCCCGTCACTGCATCAGTGACTCAAAATCACGAATCACCCAGCGGTGGCAGCCGGCGCTTTACCGGGGTTTTCTTGACGATGGCCGTGTTGGTTTCGGCGTACGCGTTGAGCCGGTCCAGCAGGGTGTCCAGTTGGTCCATGGTGCGCACATGCAGGCGTGCGATGAAGCAGTCATCGCCGGTCACCTTGTCGCACTCGGTGAACTCGGGGATCGCCTGGATCTGGCGCTCCACCTCCTGCAGTTTCCCGGGCAAAGGGCGAATGCGCACGATGGCTTGCAGCAGATAGCCAAAATGCTTGGGGTCAATGTCCACGGTGTAGTTCTTCAACACGCCACGCTCTTCCAGGCGCCGCAGCCGCTCGCCGACGCTGGGGGAGGACAGGCCGGTGATACCCGCCAAGGCCTTGAGGGACAGGCGCGAATCGTCCATCAGCGCGGCGATCAGTTGCTGGTCAATGCTGTCAATCATGGTCTCTCCGAAAGCGATTGCTCAGGTTTGCCTAATAAGAATAGGCGAAATGCAAGGTTCGCCTTATTTAGAATCTGGAGTCGCTACAGGCCAGATTGCCATAATTGAGCCTCACTTGAGGAGCTCAATCATGGACAAATCCATACGTCGCGGTTCATGGGAAATGGTCGCCGCCATGCTCATATCCGGCACCATCGGCTGGTTCGTGCTGGTATCGGGAGTGCCGGTGGTCGAAGTGGTGTTCTGGCGCTGCGTGATCGGCGCGCTGACGTTGCTGGTGGTGTGCTGGCTGCTCGGCTATCTGCGCCTGGACTTGCTGGACTACCGCAAACTCGGGCTGGCGATGCTCAGCGGCGTGGCGATCGTGGGCAATTGGTTGCTGCTGTTCGAGTCCTACGCCAGGGCATCCATTTCCATCAGTACAGCGGTGTATAACGTGCAGCCGTTTATGTTGGTGATGCTGGCGGCAGTGTTCCTGGGCGAGAAAATCACCGTGCAGAAGCTCGCCTGGCTGAGCGTGGCGTTCGTGGGAATGCTGGCGATTGTCACTGCCCATGGCGATCAGTCAAATACCGGGGACGACTATCTGGTGGGCGTGGCATTGGCGCTGGGCGCGGCGCTTTTGTACGCGATTGCCGCCCTGATCATCAAGCGCTTGAAGGAGGTGCCGCCGCATTTGATGGCGTTGATCCAGGTGACCACAGGCGCCTTGCTGCTGGCACCGCTGATGCAGTGGCACAGCCTGTCTGCATCGATGGATGCTTGGGCGGCATTGCTGACCTTAGGCGTGGTGCATACCGGCTTGATGTACGTGCTGCTGTATGGCGCGATCCAGAAGTTGCCGACGGCAATCACCGGGGCGCTGTCGTTTATCTACCCGATTGCGGCAATCTTTGTCGACTGGATTGCCTTTGGGCATCGCCTGGGCTGGTTGCAATGGCTGGGCGTGGCGGCGATTTTGCTCGCGGCGGCGGGGTTGCAGCGGGGTTGGTGGTGGCGTTCGAAAACAGTGATGAGCGTCACGCCGTAGCATGACGCTCACCGGCGACTCAATGTGCGCCGCGCGGGATGGTCTTGAGCAGGTCATCCGGGCTGATATAACCCACCACGCTGCCCGGTTGCGGCAGGCCGAGGATGTGGCCCTTGATCTTGCCGATCACGTGCATCTCGCAAGGCTTGCAGTCGAACTTCAGCGTCAGTACTTCGTCGCCGTGGATCAACTGCATCGGCGCAACCTTGGTCTTCACCCCCGTCACACCCTTGGCCTGTTTGGGGCAGAGGTTGAACGAGAACCGCAGGCAGTGCTTGGTGATCATCACCGGCACTTCGCCGGTTTCTTCGTGGGCTTCGTACGCCGCGTCGATCAGTTGCACACCATGGCGGTGATAGAAGTCGCGAGCCTTCTGGTTGTAGACGTTGGCCAGGAACGACAGGTGCGATTCCGGATACACCGGCGGCGGCGTGGTTTCTGCCTTGCGGCCGCCCCGTGGATGGGCCTGGATACGCGCCTCGGTCAGCGCCTCGATCACTTCACGGCGCAGGGCCTTGAGCTGCGAGTTCGGGATGAAGAACGCCTGCGGCGCATCCAGTTCGATCGCGGTGGCGTGGTACTGGGTGGTGCCCAGTTGGCCCAGCAGGTCGCGCAAGGTTTCCAGTGCCTGTTCCGGTTTGTTGGCCACGCCAAACGGGCCGGGCAGCGCAACGCTGGCGCTGATGCCTTCTTCGCTGGTGACGGTCAGTTCCAGGCGGTCTTCCTGCAGGCGAACGTTCCACGACACACCGATACGGCGCTCGGCGGAAGTCTTGAGCAGCGCCTGTTGCCAGTTATGGTCCAGGTTGCGGTTCAGCGGATGATTCGGGCGCAACTGATGCAGGCCGGCCGGCATCTCGTTGGGCTCGACGCGGTAGCGGTAGCGCTTCTCGCCGTCTTCTTCGAACTCACCTTTTGGCTCGGCGATGTTAGCGCGGAAACCCACCACTTCACGCTTGATCAGTACATTGAGACCGTCGCCATTGGACAGCGGCTCATGGGTGACCACTTGCAAGTCACGCTTGCCGGCTTTTTCCACCACACCCACCGGCAGGCCGGTAAAGGTCGGGGTGTCGAAGGCGCCAATGTCGACCTTGCGGTCGGTGACGAAGTAGTCGGTGCTGCCACGGTGGAAGGTCTTTTCCGGGTCCGGCAGGAAGAAATGCGCGGTGCGGCCGCTGGAAGCGCGAGCCAGGTCCGGACGGTCTTCGAGGATCTCGTCGAGGCGCTGGCGGTAATAGGCGGTGATGTTCTTCACATAGCCCATGTCCTTGTAGCGGCCTTCGATCTTGAACGAACGCACGCCGGCATCCACCAGGGCGCGCAGGTTGGCGCTCTGGTTGTTGTCTTTCATCGACAACAGGTGCTTTTCAAAGGCAACCACACGGCCCTGGTCATCCTTGAGGGTGTAGGGCAGGCGGCAGGCCTGGGAGCAATCGCCACGGTTGGCGCTGCGGCCATTCTGGGCGTGGGAGATGTTGCACTGGCCGGAGAAGGCCACGCACAAGGCACCGTGGATGAAGAACTCGATGGCGGCATCGGTTTCATCGGCAATCGCACGGATTTCCTGCAGGTTCAGCTCACGGGCCAACACCAGCTGCGAAAAACCGGCCTGGTCGAGGAACTTCGCCCGGCCCAGGGTGCGGATGTCGGTCTGGGTGCTGGCATGCAGTTCGATGGGCGGGATATCCAGCTCCATCACCCCCAGGTCCTGGACGATCAGCGCGTCGACGCCGGCATCGTAAAGCTCGTGGATCAGCTTGCGCGCCGGCTCAAGCTCGTTGTCGTGCAGGATCGTGTTGATGGTGGTGAACACCCGCGCATGGTAGCGCCGAGCGAACTCCACCAACTGCGCGATATCGCTCACGTCGTTGCAGGCGTTATGGCGCGCGCCGAAACTCGGGCCGCCGATGTACACGGCGTCGGCGCCATGCAGGATGGCCTCGCGGGCGATGGCAACATCGCGCGCAGGGCTGAGCAATTCCAGGTGATGCTTGGGCAAGGACATAGTTTTTTTAGTCAGGCTTGTCACGGAGGCGGGCATTGTAGCTGTGAAATGCGCTATCGACATCTATCAAGCCCCAGGTGTGCTCCCAAATTGGAATGCACTCAACGGTGGGAGCCGGGCTTGCCCGCGATGCAGACACCGCGGTGTATCAGTGACACCGCGGCGATCCCATCGCAGCCTCGCTGGGGCTCGACAGCTCCCACATCTGATCATCGTTGGTTGATATAGAGCGTTTGGCTCAGCCCTTGGCGGCCATCGCAGTGACTTCAACCCGCATGCCTTCGACGGCCAGGGCGGCAACACCAACCGCCGCACGCACCGGCCAAGGCTTGGCGAAGTAGCGCTTGTAGACTTCATTGAAAGCGGCGCGGTCGGCCATGTCGGTCAGGTAGATGGTCAAATGCATGACCCGGTCAATCGAACTGCCGGCACGTTCCAGGGCCACCTTGAGGGCTTGCAGGGTGCATTCGCTTTGCAGGGTGATGTCGCCAAGCTCCAGGCTGCCGTCGGCGCGGGTAGGGATTTGCGTGGAGACGAGGATGCCGTTGAAGCCGATAACGTCGGAAGAGATGGAGTCCGGGTCGAGATCGGGGGTGAAGGCGAGGTCGTGGTTGGCCATGGGATTCCCTTGGGTGACATCAGAAAGAAGGCCGATATGGTCCCCGAAAAAAAGGCCCGGGGCAAACCCGGGCCTTTTCGGCGAAGCAGCAAGGTAAAACGAAAGTCCACGATCAACCGTGTTTGTTTAACTAGCCTGTTGTTTCGTGGATAGTTTAATTGCCAATAGTTGCGTGCGCAGGTGCACTGCCGATTAAACTCGATTAATTAAAATTCACTGTGCATATGCGCACGCTGCTGTAGTTTTAACCCTGTCTTAGCCGCTCTGCTTCGACAACATCCTTTGGTTTGCCGCCGCAGTCTCTGCGGCGGATTTTTTATGGGCGCTGATGTATATATATTTAACTTATTTATAAAGTGGCACTTTGATAGTTGGTTTAATCAAACTATCAGTACACCAAGAGAGGCTTGTGCCTGCCCCATTTCGCACAACTGCTGTGCAAGATGAGGGATTAATCCACCGCCGCTGAATGCCTATAGTTCTTTCACCGCCGCAGCGCCCCACGGGGCATGCGAAATCCAGTCGTAGATTGAGGTGATCATAATGAATAGCGAATTCAAGCCTGACGTGGCCGATACCCAACCGCAGCACCTGCTCGATGCCGAATACTTTGAATACAGCAAGGCCGCCAATCCCATCAGCGCCAACCTGATCACCCGCATTCCCTATCACAGCTTCCCGGCCTCGCTGTACGACAGTGGGCCCTCTCGGGTAGTGCCGCTGGACCTCAGCGATGCCTTGGGTTGCGAAGGTCCGGCCACCGGTCCGGGGCTGTGTGCGAACTTCATTCGCCTGAACGCCGGCGATACGCTGGAACTGCACCCCAACGCCACCTCACAGGTGTTTTATGTCATCGCAGGGCAGGGCAGTGTGGTTCAGGGCGCGCACCGCATCGACTGGACCAAAGGCTGCTTCATTGCGCTGCCAGGTCTGCAGCAAGCGCAGTTCAGCGCATCAGAGGATGCGCGCCTGTATTACGTCCACGATGAGCCGCTGTTGCGTTACCTGGGCGTGACCCGCAGTGCCGATCGCTTCGTGCCGACGCTGTATCCCGCGGAGCTGGCCAACGCAAAACTGCGGGAAGCGGCCGATGATCCCCGCGCCCAGGACCGTAGCCGTATCAGCATCCTGCTGGGCAATCGCAACTTCCCGCAGACCCGTACCGTGACCCATGTGCTGTGGGCGATGTACGGCATCCTGCCGCCGGGGTCGATTCAGAAGCCCCACCGACACCAGTCGATTGCGCTGGATTTCATCATTGATTGCCCCAAGGGCTGCTATTCGCTGGTGGGCACCGAACTGGACGCCGATGGGCAGATCCGCAACCCGGTGCGGGTCGACTGGTCGCCGGGCCTGGCGTTCGTGACGCCGCCAGGTTACTGGCATGCCCACTTCAATGAGTCCGACACGGAAGCCTTCCTGATTCCGATCCAGGATGCGGGGCTGCAAACCTATCTGCGGTCGCTGGATATCCGCTTCAGCTGAGACGTTTCCAGTGCGGTGTTTCGCCCAGTTGCTCGACGATAAAGTCGATGAAGCACCGCACTTTGGAAGACACGATGCGCTTGGGTGGATAAACGAACCAAACCGCCGATTCACGGCCTGCGATGCGGATATCCCACTCAGGCAACCACACCAGCAACTCGCCGGTTTCAATGGGTTTGGCTACCAGCCAGTCGGGGAGCAAGGCAAATCCCAGGCCCTGTTGTGCGGCGATCAATTGTGCGTCCAGGTCGTTGATCCGGATGCTGTCTTTATGCACCAGCGGTGACACCTCACGCCCGTTGGCAAATGCGCTGTCAGCCGCTCCCAGGATCGCCGGCATGGCAGCCAGGTCGGCAGGGTTGACCGGCGCCGGATACTCCCGGCAAAACGCCGGGCTGGCCACCAGCCGGTAGCGCTCATCGCAGATCTTGCGTGCCTTCAACGTGGAATCCGCCAGGGTGCCAATGCGGATCGCCAGGTCCGCGCCGGCATGAATCAGGTTGACGTGGCTGTCGTCCAGCACCAGTTCCAGCTTGATCTGCGGGTAGCGGGCCAGGAAGGCATTCAAGGTGGGAAGGATATGGTGGCGGGCAAAGGCGGGCGGCAGGTTGAGCTTGAGCACGCCCCGTGGTTGTTCGTTCAGCGCGGAGGTGGCCGCCTTGGCTTGTTCCAGCTCGTCCAGCACCCGGCGTGCGTGCGTCAGGAATGTCTGGCCACCCTCGGTCAGGTGCAGCGTACGGGTAGATCGGTTGAACAAGGCGATGCCGAGGTCCTGTTCAAGGTCCTTCACGTAACGGGAAACCGTGGAGGCCTTGATGCCAAGCCGGTCGGCGGCGCGGGAGAAGTTATTGCCCTCGGCGGCTTCGACAAAGGCGGTTAACGCAGCGAAGTAATCCAAGGGCGGCCTCGACTTGACGGTGGGTTGCCTGGCGCTACAGCGGCGTCAGCACGTTCATCACGGTGTCCAGCGCCACCCGGGTATCGTCCAGTTGCACCAGGGAGGCATGCCGCGCGCCGAGGGCGTCACGGTTCTTGATCGCGGTGAGGATCGCTTTGTGCCGGGGCAGGCTGAGGCCCTGGATGTCGGGGCGACGGTTGGTGATGTTGATGGACTCGCGAAGTGGCAGCGACAGCATATTGCACATGTAGGCCAGCAAGTCGTTGCGGGTCGCATCGGCAATCGCCCGGTGGAAGTCCAGGTCGGCCTGCAGCAACGTTTCGTGGGTATTGGCGGTTTCCATGCCGAGGTAGGCTTTTTCGATGGTGGCGATGTCGGCGTCGGTGGCGGTGGTCGCGGCCATCGCGGCGATTTCCGGCTCGAGGATCCGGCGCACACCGGCCAGGGTGTTGAAAAACTCGCTGTGGGGTGTCGACTGCATCAGCCAGGTCAGCACGTCCGGGTCCAGCAGGTGCCACTGCACCCGTGGGCGCACCACGGCGCCGACCTTGGGCTTGGAAATCACCAGGCCCTTGGCGCTGAGCACTCGGGTCGCCTCACGCAATACCGAGCGGCTGACCTTGTACTCCTCGCACAAGGTGGCCTCCATGGGCAACCGTTCTTCCGGCTTGAAGCGCCCGGAAACGATGTGCATGCCCAAGTCCTGGACGATTTGGGCGTGCATGCTCTTGCGCGGCTTGGTCGGCTGCTGATCCATAACAGGGAGGCTACTCTGGCGAAATACGCGGCATCATAGCATTGCTCCCGTCCCAATTAGTGGGAATGACGCGGCACTTCCGCACCACGGCAGCCCACCAGGAAGTCGAAGTCGCAGCCCTGGTCTGCCTGTAATACGTGGTCGATGTACAGCTGCCGGTAACCCCCGACAATCAGTTGCTCGGGCGGCGCAAGGTCGGCCATGCGGGCCGCCAGTTCGGCGTCCGGGATGTCCAGGTGCAGGCGGCCATTGGCGCAATCGAGTTCGATCCAGTCGCCTTCCTTGACCGTCGCCAACGGGCCGCCGGCCGCCGCTTCCGGGGCCACGTGCAACACCACGGTGCCGTAGGCCGTGCCGCTCATGCGCGCATCGGAAATCCGCACCATGTCGGTCACGCCCTGGGCCAGCAGTTTGGCCGGCAAGCCCATGTTGCCGACTTCCGCCATGCCCGGATAACCCTTGGGCCCGCAGTTTTTCATCACCAGGATCGAGTTGGCATCCACGTCCAGTTCCGGGTCGTTGATCCGTGCCTTGTACATGTCGAAGTTCTCGAACACCACGGCACGCCCGCGATGCTGCATCAGTTCGGCACTGGCAGCCGAGGGCTTGAGGACTGCACCCAGTGGTGCGAGGTTGCCCCGCAGCACACAAATGCCGCCGTCGGCGCGGATCGGGTTGTCGAGGATGCGGATCACTTCGTCCTGGCCGTAGATCGGCGCTTCCCGGGTGTTTTCGCCGAGGGACTTGCCGTTGACGGTCAAGGCATTCGGGTGCGGGATCAGGTTGGCCTCACCGAGGCGGCGCAGCACCGCCGGCAGGCCGCCAGCGTAGTAGAACTCCTCCATCAGGAAGCGCCCGGACGGCTGCAGGTCGACGATGGTCGGCATGCCACGGCCCATGCGGGTCCAGTCGTCCAGGTCGAGCTCGACGCCGATGCGTCCGGCGATGGCTTTCAGGTGAATCACCGCGTTGGTCGAGCCGCCGATGGCTGCGTTGACGCGAATCGCGTTTTCGAAAGCCTCCTTGGTCAGGATCTTCGACAGCTTCAGGTCTTCACGCACCATCTCCACCGCACGCATGCCGGACATGTGCGCCAGTACATAACGCCGCGCATCCACCGCTGGAATCGCCGCGTTGTGGGGCAGGGAAGTGCCGAGTGCTTCGGCCATGCAGGCCATGGTCGAGGCGGTGCCCATGGTGTTGCAGGTGCCCGCCGAGCGGGACATGCCGCCTTCGGCCGCGAGGAAATCGTCGAGGGTAATGGTGCCCGCCTTGACCTGTTCGCTGAGCTGCCACACCACGGTGCCCGAGCCGATGTCCTGGCCCTTGTGCTTGCCGTTGAGCATCGGCCCGCCGGTGACGACGATCGCCGGCACGTCGCAACTGGCGGCGCCCATCAGCAGCGCCGGGGTGGTCTTGTCACAGCCGGTCAGCAGCACCACGCCGTCGATGGGGTTGCCGCGAATGGCTTCCTCCACGTCCATGCTGGCCAGGTTACGGGTGAGCATCGCGGTGGGGCGCAGGTTCGATTCGCCGTTGGAGAACACCGGAAATTCCACCGGAAAGCCACCGGCTTCGATCACGCCGCGTTTCACATGCTCGGCAATCTGGCGGAAGTGCGCGTTGCAGGGCGTCAGCTCCGACCAGGTATTGCAGATCCCGATGATCGGTTTGCCGTGGAACTGATGATCGGCAATCCCCTGATTTTTCATCCAGCTGCGGTACATGAAGCCGTTTTTATCGGCGGTACCAAACCAGCTGGCGGAGCGCAGGACGGGCTTTTTCTCGGACATGGCTGACTCTCTTATTGTAAGACTATATTGATCCATTCTCGGCTTAACATAGGCGTAAATTCGGGTGTTTGGAAGTGTTGTTGATTAAATAGTATTACTATATAGTCCGATTCAACGAGGCCTGGCCCTGGCGGTTTTCCGCGAGAGGCGACCCGAAACGCTCTATAAAAATAACAATCGGAGACCGCTCACATGAGCCAGGAACAGCGGCTGATACGTCGCATCACGCTGAAACTGATTCCCTTCCTGATCTTGCTGTACCTGATTGCCTACGTGGATCGCTCGGCCGTGGGCTTCGCCAAATTGCACATGGGCGCGGATGTCGGCATCGGCGATGCGGCGTATGGACTGGGAGCAGGGCTGTTCTTTATTGGCTACTTCCTGCTGGAAATCCCCAGCAACCTGATGCTCGACCGTTTCGGCGCGCGGCGCTGGTTCGCACGAATCATGGTGACCTGGGGCGCGATTACCATCGGCATGGCATTCGTCCAGGGCCCCCACAGTTTCTATGTGATGCGCTTTCTGCTGGGCGCCGCCGAAGCCGGGTTCTTCCCGGGTGTCCTCTACTACATCACCCAATGGTTCCCGGTGAGGCACCGCGGCAAGATCCTCGGGCTGTTCATCCTGTCCCAACCCATCGCCATGATGATCACCGGCCCCGTGGCGGGCGGCTTGCTCGGCATGGACGGGATACTCGGCCTGCACGGCTGGCAGTGGTTGTTCATCGTCATCGGCACCCCGGCGATCCTGCTGACCTGGCCGGTGCTGCGCTACCTGCCGGATGGGCCGCAACAGGTGAAATGGATGGACCAGGCGGAGAAGGCCTGGCTCACCGGCGAGCTGGCCAAAGACCTGCAAGCCTACGGCCAGACCCGGCACGGCAACCCGCTGCATGCGCTGAAGGACAAGCGCGTGCTGCTGCTGGCGCTGTTCTACCTGCCGGTGACTTTGAGCATCTATGGCCTGGGCCTGTGGCTGCCGACCTTGATCAAGCAGTTTGGCGGCAGCGACCTGACCACCGGGTTTGTGTCGGCAGTGCCCTACATCTTCGGGATCATCGGTTTGCTGATCGTCCCGCGCAGTTCCGATCGCCTGAATGATCGCTACGGTCATCTCGCCGTGCTCTACGTGTTGGGCGCCATCGGCCTGTTCCTCAGCGCCTGGCTGACAGTGCCGCTGTGGCAACTGACAGCGCTGTGCCTGGTGGCGTTTGCGCTGTTTTCTTGCACGGCGGTGTTCTGGACCTTGCCGGGACGTTTCTTTGCCGGCGCGAGTGCAGCGGCGGGCATCGCCTTGATCAACTCGGTGGGTAACCTCGGCGGCTACATCGGGCCGTTCGTGATCGGCGCCCTCAAGGAGTACACCGGCAACCTTGCGTCGGGCTTGTACTTCCTGGCGTGCGTGATGCTGTTCGGGGTGGTGTTGACCGGGGTGGTCTATCGGTTGCTGGAGCGCAGGCACGTGCTGCCGCCCGATCAGTTCGCCGCCAGCGCCCGTGGCGCCACGCGTACTTAATTGGCAATCAGGAGAACACTCATGGGGTTAGTGCAGTTTGAATTGAACAACGGCGAACGCCGAGTGGGCGTGGTCGACGGCGATCAGGTACGCGAGGTGCGGGCCGCCCGCACGGTACGCGACCTGGCACTCGCCGCCATCGAGGCTGGCGTCACCCTGCAACAGTACATAGACCACCTCGGCCTGGCCGAGAGCCACGACTACGCCAAACTGCTGGCCGCGCAGAAGATCTTGCCACCGCTGGATCACCCGGACCCGGCCCACACGCTGGTCAGCGGTACCGGCCTGACCCACCTGGGCAGTGCGTCGGCGCGGGACAAGATGCACCAGAACGCCAGTGACGAAAGCGCGATGACCGACAGCATGCGCATCTTCAAATGGGGCGTGGAGGGCGGCAAACCGGCTGCTGGCCAGGCCGGTGTGCAGCCGGAATGGTTCTACAAGGGCGACGGCAGCATCGTGGTGCGTCCGGGCCAGCCATTCCCGTGGCCGGCGTTTGCCGAAGACGCCGGCGAAGAGCCGGAAATCGCCGGGCTGTATGTGATTGGTCACGACGGCAAGCCGTATCGCCTGGGCTACGCGGTGGGCAACGAGTTTTCCGACCACGTGATGGAGCGCAAGAATTACCTGTACCTGGCCCACTCCAAGCTGCGCAGTTGCAGCTACGGTCCCGAGTTGCGCCTGGGTGAACTGCCCCGGCACCTGGCGGGCACCAGCCGTATCGTGCGCAATGGCGAGGTGTTGTGGCAGCACGAATTCCTCAGTGGCGAAGCCAACATGTGCCACAGCCTCGAAAACCTTGAATATCACCATTTCAAATACACCCAGTTCCTGCGCCCAGGTGACGTGCATATCCATTTCTTCGGCACCGCCACCTTGTCGTTTGCCGACGGCATTCGTACCCAGCCAGGCGATGTGTTCGAAATCAGCCAGGCCGAATTCGGCGCGCCATTGATCAACGGCATTGCCGTGGCCAACAGCGGCGTGGCACCTGGCGGCATAGGCACCCTTTGAAGGAGACAGGCATGACCCGGATTTGTGGCCACAACTACATCGGCGGCCAGCGCAGCGCTGCCGGCAGCATCACCCTGCAGAGCATCGACGCCACCAGTGGCGAGGCATTGCCCTTTGATTTCTACCAGGCCACCGCGCAGGAGGTCGACGCCGCGGCCAACGCCGCCGCTCAGGCTTACCCGGCTTATCGCAGCCTGAGCGCGCAGCATCGTGCGTCGTTCCTGGAGGCGATAGCCGATGAACTGGACGCCCTGGGCGATGACTTTGTCGCCCTGGTCTGCCGCGAAACGGCGTTGCCCGCCGGGCGTATCCAGGGTGAGCGCGGTCGTACCAGCGGCCAGATGCGGTTGTTCGCCAAGGTACTGCGGCGCGGTGATTTCTACGGCGCGCGGATCGACCAGGCGCTGCCGGATCGCCAGCCCTTGCCGCGCCCGGATCTGCGTCAATACCGCATCGGCCTGGGGCCGGTCGCGGTGTTTGGGGCGAGCAATTTCCCCCTGGCCTTTTCCACTGCCGGTGGCGACACCGCCGCCGCGCTGGCGGCCGGTTGCCCGGTGGTGTTCAAGGCCCACAGCGGGCACATGGCCACCGCCGAGCGGGTCGCCGATGCGATCATGCGGGCGGCCGAGCGCACAGGTATGCCCGGCGGCGTGTTCAACATGATCTTCGGCGGCGGTGTGGGGGAAGCGCTGGTCAAGCACCCGGCGATCCAGGCCGTGGGTTTCACCGGCTCGCTCAAGGGCGGCCGGGCCTTGTGCGATATGGCGGCGGCACGCCCGCAACCGATCCCGGTGTTCGCCGAGATGTCCAGCATCAACCCGGTGATCGTCTTGCCCAAGGCCCTGCAAACCCGGGCAGACACCATCGCCCGCGACCTGGTCGCCTCGGTGGTGCAGGGGTGCGGCCAGTTCTGCACGAACCCGGGCCTGGTGATCGGGATTGCCTCGCCAGCGTTCACAGGCTTCACCCAACAGGTCGCCCAACTGATCGGCGGCCAGCCCGCGCAAACCATGCTCAATGCCGGCACCTTGAACAGCTACGGCAAAGGCCTGCACACGCTGCTGGCCCATCCTGGCATCGAGCACCTGGCGGGCCAGACGCAAACCGGCAATCAGGCGCAGCCACAGCTGTTCAAAGCGGACGCCAGCCTGCTGATCAACGGCGATGAAGTGTTGCAGGAGGAAGTGTTCGGCCCCACCACGGTGTTCGTGGACGTCGCCGACCAGGCCCAACTCGCTGCGGCGTTGCACGGCCTGCACGGCCAATTGACCGCGACGATCATCGGCGAGCCGGCGGATTTCACCCAGTTCGGCGAGTTGACGCCGCTGCTGGAGCAAAAGGTTGGCCGCATCCTGCTCAACGGCTACCCCACGGGCGTCGAGGTGTGTGACGCGATGGTCCATGGCGGGCCGTATCCGGCGACTTCGGATGCCCGTGGCACTTCCGTGGGCACCCTGGCGATCGAGCGTTTCCTGCGACCTGTGTGCTTTCAGAATTACCCTGATAGCCTGCTCCCCGACGCGCTGAAGAATGCCAACCCGTTGCGCATTCAGCGTCTGGTAGATGGGCAGCCGTCGCGCGACGCGCTGTAACCGGTACCACCTGAAAACAACAAGAAAGCAGGAGGTTTCATGTCGTGGACCGCAGTCACACCGCACCGGGCTCGGCTGGGCGAAGGGCCGTTCTGGGATGTACCGGGCCAGGCCTTGTATTGGGTGGACATCATCGGCCAGCAGGCCTTGCGCCTGCAGGGCGGGCAATTGCACACCTGGCAATTGCCTGAGCCGGTCTCGGCGTTTATCCCGTGCGCCAGCGGCGATGCACTGGTGACCCTGAGCAGCGGCGTGTATCGCCTCGACCTCGATTCGACGCCGAGCGATCCGCGCCTGACCTTGCTTTGCGTCGCCGATCCGCGACCGGGCAACCGTGCCAACGAAGCCCGCTGCGATGCCCAGGGCCGGCTGTGGCTGGGCACCATGCAGAACAACATCGGCGAGCACGGTGAAGACTTGCCGGTGCTGCGGCGTTCCGGCGGCCTGTTCCGGGTCGATACCGACGGGCAAGTCACGCCGTTGCTGCAAGGCCTGGGGATTCCCAACACCTTGCTGTGGAACGACGCCGCTACCCACGTGCATTTCGGCGACAGCCTGGACGGCACGCTCTATCGATACCCGATGACTGAACAGGGCCAGCTCGCACCCGCGCAGGTCTGGTTCGGGCCTCACTCCCGGGGTGGCCCGGACGGCTCGGCCATGGACGCCGAAGGCTATATCTGGAACGCCCGCTGGGACGGCAGCTGCTTGCTGCGGCTGACGCCGGACGGTGAAGTTGACCGGGTCATCGAATTGCCGGTCAGCCGTCCCACCAGTTGCGTGTTCGCAGGCCCCGACCTCAAGACCTTGTACATCACCAGTGCCGCCAGCCCGCTGGATCACCCGCTGGACGGTGCGGTGCTGGCCATTGAGGTCGATGTGCCGGGGAAAATCTGCCACCGCTTTGCAGGATAACCAACAGGCTGTTTAACGCATTCAAAAACAACAACAAGGAGTCACCCTATGAATCGTCGTCGTGGTATCCGTTCCCTGTGCTGCGCCGCTGTGGCGGTGTCCGCCGTCGGCCTGAGCAGCCTGTTGCTGGCGGCCGAGCCGGTGAAGATCGGCTTTCTGGTCAAGCAGGCGGAAGAGCCCTGGTTCCAGACCGAATGGGCCTTCGCCGAAAAGGCCGGCAAGGACAAGGGCTTCGAGGTGATCAAGATCGCCGTGCCCGACGGCGAGAAAACCCTCTCGGCCATCGACAGCCTGGCGGCCAACGGTGCCAAGGGTTTTGTGATTTGCCCGCCGGACGTGTCCCTCGGCCCGGCGATCATGGCCAAGGCCAAAGCCAACGGCTTGAAAGTGATCGCCGTGGATGACCGTTTTGTGGATGCCAAGGGCAACTTCATGGAAGACGTGCCTTACCTGGGCATGGCCGCGTTTGAAGTGGGCGAGAAGCAGGGCAGTGCCATGGCCACTGAAGCGAAAAAACGTGGCTGGGATTGGAAGGACACCTATGCGGTGATCAACACCTACAACGAACTCGATACCGGTAAAAAGCGCACTGATGGCTCGGTCAAATCACTGAAGGCTGCGGGTATTCCGGATGACCACATCCTGTACGCAGCCCTCAAGACCCTCGACGTCCCCGGCAGCATGGACGCCACCAACTCGGCGCTGGTCAAGCTGCCCGGCGGCGCGAAAAACCTGATCATCGGCGGCATGAATGACAACACCGTGCTTGGCGGCGTGCGCGCCACCGAAAGCGCCGGGTTTGCGGCGGCGAATGTCATCGGCATCGGCATCAACGGCACCGATGCCATTGGCGAATTGAAGAAAGCCAACAGCGGCTTCTTCGGCTCGATGCTGCCCAGCCCGCATATCGAGGGCTACAACACCGCGAGCATGATGTTCGAGTGGGTCACTACGGGTAAGGAGCCGCCGAAGTACACGGCGATGGATGAGGTGACGCTGATCACCCGCGAGAACTTCAAGCAGGAGCTGCAAAAGATCGGTTTGTGGAACTGATGGCCGCTGACGTTTCCCGGCAGCCCTGCTAACGCCGGTACTGTGGGAGCTGTCGAGCTTCAGCGAGGCTGTGATAGCGGTGGGTCAGGCACCTTGGATATTGATAGTGCCGACGTCATCGCAGCCTCGCCAAAGCTCGACAGCTCCCACAGGTTTAGTCAGCAGAGAATTTCAGCACGGTATTCTGCGTGTAGGTCTGGCCAGGATCGAGACGGGTAGAGGGGAAGCTCGGCTGGTTGGGGCCGTCGGGAAAATGCTGGGTTTCCAGGGTGAACGCACTCCAGTGGGCGTAAGGCGTGCCACCCTTGCCCTTGATCGTCCCGTCGAGGAAGTTGCCGGTATAGAACTGCACGCCAGGCTCGCTGGTATACAGCTGCAAGCGGCGACCGGACTGCGGGTCACGAACGTCGGCGGCCAGTTTGCCGATATCACCCTTGGCATCCAGCACCCAGTTGAAGTCAAAGCCACCTTGTTTAGGTTCGGCGAATTTCAGCTGGGGATGATCGTCCTTGATGTGCTGGCCGATGGCAGTGGGCTTGAGAAAGTCCATCGGCGTACCGGCGACCGGGGCCAGTTCGCCGGTGGGAATCAGGGTGCTGTTGACCGGGGTGTAATGGCTGGCATGCAGGGTGGCGACCTGCTTGAGCACATCACCGCTGCCGGCGCCGGCGAGGTTGAAGTAACTGTGGTTGGTGAGGTTGAGCACCGTGGGTTTGTCGGTGGTGGCCTTGTAGTCGATGTGCAGTTCGTTCTTGTCGTTGAGGCTATAGGTAACATCGACTTTCAGGTTGCCGGGAAAACCCATCTCGCCGTCCTTGGACAGGTAGCTCAGGGTCACGCCCACCGAATCGTCCTGCTTGACCGGCTCGGCTTTCCACACATGCTTGTCGAAACCTTGCGGGCCGCCGTGCAGCGAGTTCGGCCCGTCGTTGAGGGGCACTTGATAGCGTTTGCCGTCCAGTTCAAAGCTGCCCTTGTCCAGGCGGTTGCCAAAACGGCCGATGGTCGCGCCGAAGAACGCAGTACCGGCCTGGTAGCCCTGGACGTCATCGAAGCCCAGCACCACGTCGGCGAACTGGCCGTGTTTGTCGGGTACTTTCAGCGACTGCAAGACCGCGCCATAGGTGATGACCGTGGCTTGTACGCCATGGCTGTTACGCAATACATACTGCTCGACGGCGGTGCCGTCATTGGTTTTGCCGAAGGGTTTGTGTTCGCTGGACAAGCCAGCCGCCTGAGCGCCCAGGCTGGCCACCGCCAGGGAGAGGCCAAGGCCGGTAAGCAGGAATCGGGATTGCCGCATGACTGAGCTACCTTTATTGTTGTTAATTAAATAGTTCTACTATTTATTCGGCTGCAGGGCTGATTTATAGCCAATATCGCAAAACATGCAATATAAAATAAGACTAAATACAGCGGAGTGACTGCCCCATGAACACTGAAAAACAGCCCGGCGCGCAGGCGATGTACCCGGACCTGCGGGATAAAACCGTGCTGATCTCCGGCGGTGCTTCCGGGATAGGCGAGGCCATGGTGCGTGCCTTCGCACGCCAGGGGGCCAAGGTAGCCTTCGTGGACCGGGCGCAAGGGCAGGGCGACCGATTGGCGGCGATATTGTCGGCCGAGGGCCATGCCGTCGAATTCGCCCATTGCGATATCACCGACGAGATCGCGTACAAGGCCGCGATAGCGTGCCTGGCGCAGAGCCTCGGGCCGATCGACGTGCTGGTGAATAATGCCGCCAATGACGTTCGGCACACCCTGGATGAAATCGACTCGGAGCGGTTCGACCAACTGATTTCGGTCAACCTGAAGCACGGGTTTTTCGCGGCCCGGGCCGTGGTGCCGATGATGAAGGCCGCAGGCGGCGGGTCGATCATCAACCTGGGTTCCATCGGCTGGATGATGGCTTCCAGCGGCTATCCGGTATACGCCGCCAGCAAAGCGGCCGCCCACGGTATGACCCGGGCCCTGGCGCGGGAGCTTGGGCCCAGCCGTATCAGGGTCAATACGCTGGTGCCGGGCTGGGTGATGACCGAGAAACAACTGGCGATGTGGGTGGATGACGCGGCCCGGGAGTTGATCGCCCGCAGCCAGTGCCTGCCGGGCAGTGTGGAGCCGGAACATATCGCCAATATGGCGCTGTTCCTGGCCTCTGATGTATCGGCGATGTGTACCGCACAGAACTTCATTGTGGACGGCGGCTGGGTCTAGGCCGGGGAAGGGTCGCCATCCCGGATGCAACGAATCGCCGCCCGGGGCCTCATACAGTAACGAACGGTGGTTCATATGCAGCCACCGCAACCGACTACTTCATGGGTGCAGGTGATTGATTTATGACGGACGCCGATAAGAAACATGTGGCCTGGCTGGTGGAACAATCGATGCTGCATGCCGCCAAGCAGCGCGCCAGGCTTTATTCGGGGCAAGGCCGGTTGTGGCAACAGCCATATGCCCATACACGGCCCCGTGATGCTTCGGCCCTGGCATCGGTGTGGTTCACGGCCTATCCGGCGTCCATCGTCACCCGCGAGAACGGCAGCGTACTGGAGGCCCTGGGCGATGAAACCTTGTGGCACGCGCTGTCGAAAATCGGCATACAGGGCATCCATAACGGCCCGCTGAAACGCTCGGGCGGTCTATCCGGCACCGAGCACACCCCCACCATTGACGGCAATTTTGACCGCATCAGCTTCGACATCGACCCGCAACTGGGCACCGAAGCCCAGCTTCAGGCGCTGGCCCGCATGGCCGCCGCGCACAACGCGGTGATCATCGACGATGTGATTCCGTCCCACACCGGCAAGGGCGCGGACTTCCGCCTGGCCGAGATGGCCTACGAAGACTATCCCGGGCTCTACCACATGGTGGAGATCCGCGAAGAAGACTGGCCGCTGCTGCCCGATATCAGCGAGGGCCGCGATGCGCAGAACCTCAGCCCGCAGCAGGTCGACGTGCTCAGGGACAAGCACTACATCGTCGGCCAGTTGCAACGGGTGATCTTCTTCGAACCCGGGGTCAAGGAAACCGACTGGAGCGCGACTGATGTGGTCATCGGCGTGGACGGCAAGCCCCGCCGCTGGGTGTACCTGCATTACTTCAAGGAAGGGCAACCATCGCTGAACTGGCTGGACCCGACCTTCGCCGCGCAGCAGATGATCATCGGCGACGCCCTGCACGCCATCGACGTAATGGGGGCGAAAATCCTGCGCCTGGACGCCAACGGTTTCCTTGGCGTGGAACGAAAACTGGAAGGTAACGCCTGGTCTGAAAGCCATCCGCTGTCCATCACCGGCAACCAGATCCTGGGCGGCGCGATTCGCAAGGCGGGCGGTTTCAGCTTCCAGGAACTGAACCTGACGGTGGACGACATCGCCGCCATGTCCCACGGCGGCGCCGACCTGTCCTACGACTTCATCACGCGCCCGGCTTACCAGCACGCGTTATTGATGGGCGACACCGAGTTCCTGCGCCTGATGCTGCGGGAGATGCACACCCTGGGCATCGACCCCGGCTCGCTGATCCACGCCTTGCAGAACCATGACGAGCTGACCCTGGAACTGGTGCACTTCTGGACGTTGCACGCCCATGACACCTACCTCTATCAGGGGCAGACCTTTCCCGGCGGCATCCTGCGCGAGCATATCCGTGAGCAGATGTACGAACGCCTGGCTGGCGAACACGCGCCGTATAACCTGAAGTTCGTGACCAATGGCGTGTCCTGCACCACCGCCAGCATCATCACGGCGGCGCTGGGCATTCGCGACCTTGAGGCGATTACCCCGGCGGATATCCAGCAGATCCGCCAGATTCACCTGCTGCTGGTGATGTACAACGCGATGCAACCGGGGGTGTTTGCACTGTCCGGCTGGGACCTGGTGGGCGCATTGCCGTTACCGGCGCAGGAGGTGGCCCACTTGATGCTGGATGGCGACACACGCTGGATCCATCGCGGCGCCTATGACCTGGTGGACCTGAATCCGGATGCGGAGCAATCCGCCGGGCAGATGCCACGCCCGAAAACCTTGTATGGCAGCCTGATCAGCCAGTTGGCCGACCCGGATTCGTTTGCCTCGCAACTGCAAAGAATCCTCGCGGTGCGCCGAGCCTACGACATCGCCGCCAGCCGCCAGATCCTGGTGCCGGATGTGCAGCACCCGGGGCTGTTGATCATGGTGCACGAGCTGCCGGCGGGCAAAGGTACTCAGATCACGGCGCTGAACTTCGGCTCGACGCCGATTACTGAAACCCTGCACCTGCCCGATATTGCGCCCGGGCCGGTGGTGGACATCATCAATGAGCGAGTGGAGGGTGATTTGACGCCCGAGGGTGATTTCACCATCACCTTGGATGCGTATGAAGGCTTGGCGCTGCGGGTAGTGATCTGACCCACTGATCCACTGTAGGAGCGAGCCAGCTCGCTCCTACACGGGGACCGGCTGTTCCGCCTCCTGATGGTGCGTTGAACCAATGAACATATACATCGCCGGCACCATGAACAGCGTCAGCACGGTACCGATCGACAACCCGGCGAAGATCACCAGGCCCATGTCATGCCGTCCCGCAGCCCCGGCACCGGAGGCCCACACCAGCGGCACCACGCCCAGCACCATGGCGGCGGTGGTCATCAGGATCGGCCGCAAACGCACGCCGGCGGCTTCTTCTATGGCCTCACGCTTGCTGTGACCGGCGCGCTGCAACTCGTTGGCAAACTGCACGATCAGGATCCCGTGCTTGGTGATCAACCCCAGCAACGTCACCAGCCCCACCTGGGTGTACACGTTGATCGAGGCAAAGCCCATGGTGATAAACGCCAGCGCGCCGAAGAGTGCAGGGGGCACCGAGAACAGGATCACCACCGGGTCGCGGAAACTCTCGAACTGAAACGCCAGGGCCAGGTACACGATCAGGATCGAAAACATCAGCAGGCCGAAGAACCCGCCGGATTCCTGCATGAACTGGCGAGATTCGCCGGAGAAGTCCGAGGTGTAACCCGACGGCGCAATATTGGTCAGAATGGTGTTCAATTTCGCCAGCAGTTCGCCCTGGGCCACGCCGCTGACGCCCGACAGGGTCGCCGAGTTGAGTTGCTGGAAGTGGTTGATGGATTCCGGCTGGGTTGAAGTTTCGATATGCGCCACGGTGCGCGCCTGGATCATGCTGCCGGATGGGGTGCGGATGTAATAATCGAGAATCTGGTCCGGGTTGAGGCGGTCAACCTGCAACACCTGGGGAATCACTTTGTACGAGCGCCCGGCAGTGGAGAAGTAGTTCACGTAGTTGCCGCCCAGTGCCGCGGACAGCGCCGCACCGACGTCGGCCTGGGTCATGCCCAGTGCGGCGATTTTTTCCCGGTCCACCACCAGCTTGGCTTGTGGCTTGTCGAGTTTCAGGTCCATGTCGGAGAAATAGAACAGCTGTTGTTTCTGGGCCTCGGCCACCACGGCCTGGGCGACTTCGTTGAGGTTTTCCACCGAGTCGGTGGTGGTGATCACGAACTGCACCGGCAAGCCCTGTGCGCCCGGCAGCGATGGCAGCGGGAAGGCCGCAATGGTGGCGCCCGGCACCTGGTTCCATTTCTGCTGGAGTTCCGATATCAGTTGGGCCTGGGAGCGCGAGCGGTCGCCCCAGTTTTTCAGCAGCACACCGCCCAGGCCCTGGTTGAGGATAGGCAACCCGGTCAGCTGGAACATCTGCGCGTATTCCGGCTCTTTGTTGGCGATCTGGAAGGCCTGGTCGGCGATGCGCTCCATCTGCTGCGGAGAGGCGGTGGGCGGGCCCTTGATCTGCATGAACACCAGCCCCTGGTCCTCGGTGGGCGACAGTTCGCTTTTGGCGGTCATGCCGCTGGCGGCCACCAACAGGAACAGCACAAAACCAAACGTCACCAGCACCGGCCATACGTTCAGGCCGCCCGAGAGTACGCGGTGGTAACGGCCCCGCAACCAGTCAAAGTACTGATCGAGCTTGCGGGCGAAACGACCTTCTTCCTGCCCGGTCTTGAACAGCCGGGACGTCATCATCGGCGAAAGCGTCAACGCCACCACGGCCGACACAGTCACGGCACCCGCCAGCGAGAAACAGAACTCCTTGAACAGCGCACCGGTAAGGCCGCTGCGCAGCCCGATGGGCACGTAGGCCGCGATCAGCACCACGGTCATCGCGATGATCGGCCCACCCAGTTCCCGCGCGGCAACCAGCGCAGCCTCCAGCACGCCTTTGCCTTCTTCCTTGATATGCCGGTCGACGTTTTCCACCACGATAATCGCGTCGTCCACCACCAGGCCGATCGCCAATACCAGGGCAAGCAGGGTCAGCAGGTTAATCGAGTACCCCAGCAGGTACATGATGAAGAAGGTCCCGACCAGCGACAGCGGGATCGCCACCAGCGGCACGATCACCGCGCGGAACGAGCCGAGGAACAGGTAGATCACCACCGACACAATGATCATCGCCTCGACCAGGGTCTTCACCACCTCATAGATCGAGGTGTTGATGAACTCCGTGGAGTCATACACGATCTCGCCGCGTACCCCGGTGGGCAACTGGGATTGCAGCTCGGGGAAGGCCTCGCGCACGCTGTCGGCCACCGTCAGGATATTGGCAGTCGGCGCCGTCTTGATGCCGATGAACACCGAACGCTTGCCGGAAAACGCCACGCTGCTGTCGTAGCTTTCGGCGCCGAGGGTGACGGTGGCCACGTCCTCCAGGTACACCAGGCCATCGCCTTTCTGCTTGACCACCAGCCGCTTGAATTCATCCACCGTGTGCAAGTCGGTCCCGGCCGTCAGGTCGACCGTCACCGTTTGCCCACGGGTGGAACCGACGGCAGACAGGTAGTTGTTGTTGGCCAGGGCGGTGGACACGTCCTGGGCGGTCACGTTATGCGCCGCCAGTTTGTTCGGGTCCATCCAGGCACGCAGGGCGAACTGGCGCCCGCCGAGGATTTCGGCGGTTTGCACGCCCTGGATCGAGTCCAGCTTGGGCTTGACCACCCGCACCAGGTAATCGGTGATGTTGTTGGTGGGCAGGGTGTCACTGTAGAAACCCAGGTACATGGCGTCGGTGGTCTGCCCGACCGCCACCGTCAGCACCGGTTCCTGGGACTGCGCCGGCAGTTGGTTCTTGACCGAGTTGACCTGGGTGTTGATCTCGGTGAGGGCCTTGCTCGCGTCGTAATTCAGCCGCAGCGTGGCGGTAATCGTCGAGACACCGGTGATGCTCGTTGATGACAGGTAGTCGATGCCCTGGGCCTGGGCGATGGCCGATTCAAGCGGCTGGGTGATAAAGCCGGCAACGGTGGAGGCGTCCGCGCCGTAGTAGGCGGTGGTGATGGTGACCACGGTATTTTCGGTGCGTGGCCATTGGTTCACCGGCAATTCGAAGATCGAGCGCAGCCCCAGGATCAGGATGAACAGCGAGACGACAATCGCCCAGACCGGCCGCTGGATAAAGGTATCGGTAAGCTTCATGGGACACCTTTAGTGTTCTTGGGGAGTCGGCGCAGGATCGTTCAGCGGCGCGGCGCTGTTATCGACCTTCACCGGCGAGCCATTCTTGAGCTTCATCTGGCCGCTGGTGATCAGCAGGTCACCTTCCTTCACGCCCGACAGGATCGCCACCTGATCGCCCCGGGTCGGCCCGGTCTTGATAAAGGTCTGTTGCGCGGTGAGGCCTTCCTCACCCTTGTCGTTCTTGCTCGATGTGGCAATGAATACCGTGGTGCCGTAAGGGTTGTAGGTCACCGATGTCTGCGGAACGGTGAGGTAGCGCTGCGTCGCACCGGAGTTGACCACGGCGCGGGCAAACATCCCGGGCACCAGGTTCTGTTTGGGGTTGTCGACGGTGGCTTCCACGGTGACATTGCGCGTGGTGGCGTCGAACTGGGTGTCGATGGTGCTGATCTTGCCGGTGAAGGTTTGATTCGACAGGCCGTCGGCCGTTACCGAAACCCCTTGGCCGATGGCGATGGCCTCCATTTGAGTCTGGGGCACCGTGAAGTCGATGTAGATCGGATCGAAGGTTTGCAGCGTGGCGATCTTGTCGCCGGGGTTGAGGTATTGGCCAGGGTTGACGCTGGTGATGCCGATGCGCCCGGCAAACGGTGCGCGGATGGTTTTTTTCGCCACCAGCGCGCGCTGTTGTTCGGCGGCGGCGAGCTTGGCTTTGAGGTCGGCGGTGTCAGTGTCCACTTGTGCCTGGGAGATGGCGTTAACCGCCAGTTGCGCCTTGTCACGCTTGAGGACGATCACCGCCAGGTCGGCCGTGGCCTCAAGGGAATGCAGTTGCGCGATGTCCGAGTCGGCATTCAGCTGGACGAGCAGCGCCTGGGCCGCCACTTCTTGCCCGGGCGTGAAGCCGATGGTGCGCACGATGCCGCCCACTTCAGTGGTCACATCCACCCCCCTGACCGCTTTCATTGAGCCCACGGCGCTGACATTCGGTTGCCAGTCGCTGAACGGCACCTTCATGGCCGTGACCACGGAGGCGGGCAGGGGCATTTTCGACTGGGCGATCAGCGCCGAAATCTGCACGAACTTCACCCCGGCAATGATCGCCACAATCACCAGCACCACCACGATCATGATGATCATCGGCCGCCACAGTCGGCGCTTGCGCGGTGCGCCGGGCTCGGTGGGCAGGGGAGAGGCGGTTATGACGTCAGCCATGGATGTTCTCGCTGTTTCAAGAGTTCAGTTCAGTTGAACCGTGCCGAATCGGCAGGCGCTGCCTCGTTCCTGGCCGGCATGATCTCGTTCCACGACGGCAGGCCGAACCGATCAGGCCGGCCCTTGGTGGCAGGGTCCACATCGGCACGGTTCCACCATCCGCCACCCAATGCCTGGAAGAGCGCGGTGGTGTCGCTGTAGCGGGAGGCCTGCGCCCTGACCCGGGCCAGCACGGTGTTCTGGTAGGTTTGCTGGGCCGTGAGCAGGTTGATGTACGCCACGGCACCGAGTTTGAACTGCGCCTGCACCAGGTCCAGGTTGGCTTGGGCAGAGCGCTCGGCCACCACCTGCTGGTTGAGCGCATCGGCATCCGCCTCCAGCGCCCGCAGTGCGTTGGCCACGTCCTGGAACGCGCCGATCACCGTGCCACGGTAGCGGGCTGCCGACTCGTCATAGGCGGCCACGGCAGCGCGTTTGCGATGTTCGAGTGCGCCGGCATCAAAGATCGGTTGGGTGATCGACCCGGCGAGGCTCCAGACCCCACTGCCCGCCGAAAACAGTTTGGTCCCGCTGGCCACCGTGGAGCCCACCGACCCGGTAATGCTGAACTGGGGCAACTGATTGGCGACGGCCACGCCGATATTGGCACTGGCCTGATGCAGTTGCGCCTGCGCAGATCGCACATCGGGCCGCTGGCCAACGATGGCCGAAGGCAGGCTGAGCGGCAGTTCTTCGGGCAGGTGCAGGGAGGCGAGGTTGAAGCGCTCGTCCCGGTCCTGGTTGGGAAACCGGCCGAGGTAGGCCATCAACTGGTTGCGGGTCTGGGCGAACTGCTTTTGCAGGGGCGGCAAGGTGGCACGGGTTTGCGCCAGCGCGGTCTGCTGTGTGAGCACGTCGGAGTCGCCGATCGCACCCAGCCGGCGCTGCGCCTGCAGGACGTCGAGCTGATCACTCTGCAGCCGAATGATGGTTTCGGTGGCGGCGATCTGGTCGCGTATAGAGGCCAGGCTGACTGCGGTGTTCACCACATTGGAGGTCAACGTGAGGTAGGTCGCCTCCAACTGGAAGCGCTCGTACTCGGCCTGGGCCGAGGTGGATTCAATTTGCCGGCGCGTGCCGCCGAATACATCCGGGGCATAGGACACGCTCAGCGACGCCGAGCTCACCGTGAGAATCGGCGACTCCGGCAGGCCCGAGGTGACGCCCGATACTTTCTCGCGGGCCTTCTGCACGTTGCCGCTCACCGAGGGAAACAGCGACGCCTGGTCGGCATAGACCAGTTCATTGGCCTGGCGTAATGCCGCCTGGGCGGCGGTGACATCCGGGTTGGCGCGCAAGGCTTCTTCCACCAGCGCGTTCAGTTCCGGCGAGCGGAACAGCGTCCACCATTGCCCGGGAATATCCATCCCGGCGATCAGCCGCTGTGCCGCACCGCCGGTGTCGATATCGGCCTTGGCGGTGGAGGTGAGTTTTTCTCGTGAATAATCGGCGTTCGCCGGCACCTCAGGACGCGCGAAATCGGGCCCGACGGTGCAGCCGGCGAGGGCGATGCACAGCAGGCTCAACGGAGCCAGAAGGTGGGGTGGTCGAAAAAGGGCGCGGCTGTGCGCCACTGGTTGCGGTGCCGATGCAAGCTGCCGAGGCTGCTCTTTCATATTTACTCTGATTAATCAGTTGGTTAACTGCTTTATTTGTTGAGCAATGAGTGCGCGGGCATCGGGCCATACGGCTGAAAAAATGGCGCGAGAGTCACCGAATTCAAATCAGTGTAGGTGGTGCAGGCGGGTACGCAATGTCCGTGCGCGCCGACCACCCACAAAAATGCATTTAACGCATTAATATAGAATTAGGTTATGCGTTATAAGTATTTTACATGCAGCCGTCAGCCCCTCATCGTAGCCCTCCCTACGAACACTGCCGAGACCGCACGCGCGGATCGACTTTCAATGCTTGAGAAGGCATCTGGAGACGAACGTGCGTTACCTGACAAAACTGGCGGCCGGGTTGGCCGCCACGCTGCTGTGCCTGACCGCGAACGCGCAAACGCTGGTGGTCGGAGACCAAAGCTACAACGCCCAGGCCGTGATGGAAGCGGCGGGGGTGCTGGATGATCTGCCCTATACCCTTGAATGGAAGCAATTCACCGCCGGGTCTCCCGTGGCGGAAGCCCTCAATACCAACAGCCTCGACATCGGCCTGCTCGGCGATGCGCCCGTGCTGTTCCTCGGTGCACTCGGCGCACCGATCAAGGTGATTGCCATCAGCCGGCAAAACCTCGAGGGCGTGGCCATTCTGGTGAAAAAGGATTCCTCGATCCACAGCCTTGCGGACCTCAAAGGCAAGCGCGCCGCCATCTGGAAAGGCTCCTGGAGCCAGCAACTGCTGCTGACCGCTCTGGATAAGGCCGGCGTGCCGAAAGACGCCCTGGAGTTGCGCTACCTCAGTGCACTGGATGCTTCCCACGCACTGGAAGGCGGTTCGGTCGACGTCATCGCCACCTGGGAACCCTACGTCACCCAACAGGAACGCCAGGGTGCACGGGTATTGGCGACCGCAGACGGGCTGATCCCGGCCCAGAGTTTCGTCGCCGCCAGCACCAGGGCCGTCGATAACAAGCGTGCGCAAATCAGCGATTTTCTCCAACGCCTGAAAAAAGCCCGTGACTGGACGCGCCAAAGCCCGGCCAACGCCGACGCGTATGCAGATGCGTGGGCCAAACGCACCCGCGCAGATGCCGACATTGCCCGCGCCTGGTTTGCCCGGGCACGCACGACGGTCGAACCGGTGACAGCCCAGTCGCCTGTAGAAGCACAAAAGACCGTGGACTTTTTCGCAAGCCAGGGACTGGTCAAGTCTTACCCGGCAGCCAAGCTGTTCGACGACTCCTTCGCGGCGTCCTTGCAGCCAGCCGTCGCCAGAACCCAGCCCTGAACGCTTCCAGGAATACGTTGGACATGACTAAAAGACAGCTCAAACTCGGCGCCCTGACCATGGGCTGCGGCGGGCCCGGCCGCCACAATCTGTGGCTCGACCCGCAATTGCCGGCCGATGCCAGCGTCAACGTCGACTGGTACATCGACATTGCACGCCAGGCCGAGGCGGCATTGTTCGACTTGATGTTCATCGTCGACAGCCAATTCATCACACCGGGTTCGCCATCCCACTACCTGAACCGGCTGGAGCCGCTGACGCTGTTATCGGCACTTGCCGTAAGCACCCGGCACCTGGGCCTGGTCGGTACGCTGACGACCTCTTACAACTCGCCCTATAACGTCGCGCGGCGCCTGGCCTCACTCGACCTGATCAGCAAAGGCCGCGCCGGCTGGAACGTGGTCACCAGCGGCGACGCCGGTACCGCCGGCAACTACAGCCGCGACGAACATTATGACTACGACACCCGCTATGGCCGGGCGGCCGAACACGTCCAGGTCGTGCAGGGCCTGTGGAACTCCTATGAGGAAGATGCCTTCGTGCGTGACCGCGCCACCGGCCGGTTTCTCGACCCCGCCAAACTCCACAGCCTGAATCACAAGGGCGAGCACTTTTCCGTGGTCGGGCCGCTGAATATCCAGCGCTCCCCCCAGGGCCAACCGGTGATCTTCCAGGCTGGCGATTCGGAACAAGGCCGCGACCTCGGCGCGGCCACGGCCGATGTGATCTTTACCCATGCGGCCAGCATCGAGCAGGGCCAGGCTTTTTATCGGGATATCAAGGGCAGGGCGCTGCAACATGGCCGTGACCCGAAGCAATTGCTGGTGATGCCCGGCGCCGAGATTTATGTAGGCGATACCGATGAACAGGCGCGTGAAATCGAGCGGCACTACCATCAGGCCGACCACAGTTTCGAGCTGGCGCTGAAGGAGTTCGGACGCAATTTCGGCTGGCATGATTTCAGCCAGTACGACCTTGATGCGCCGTTCCCGCAGGAGAGCCTGGAGGCGGCACGCAGCAGCTTTTTTACCGCGGCCAAACGCATTGCCGATCAGGCACGGGAGAAAGGTTTTACATTGCGCCAGGCGGTGGAGTTCGGGCGGCAACTGCGCCCGGGAGCGTTTGTCGGATCGGCGGATACCGTCGCTCGGAAAATGGCTGACTGGCTTGAAGCCCGCGCGGTGGATGGTTTCAATATCTACATCGGCCATCCGGAGCAGTTCAAGCGCTTCACGCACGAGGTCATCCCGTTGTTGCAGGAGCGCGGCGTGTATCGCACGGCTTATGAAGGTACGACCTTGCGGGAAAGCCTGGGATTGAAGATTCCACGGTTTGCGCGCAACGGCGGCGGTTGACTCAAAAAAATTGTTCAGATGAATAAATTGGTGGGCCGGGGATTTTTTTAGACATACTGAGGGCTCAAGCCACTCATTTGTCCCGAGACTTTCCTGATGCCATCCCATCCTGCACAAGGGCCTTTCAATCAGGACGACCGGTATCGACTGCTCGTCGACGCAGTGGTCGACTATGCCATCTATATGCTTGATACGAACGGCTTGATTCGCAGTTGGAACTCCGGGGCGAGAAAGATCAAGCAGTACGAACAGAGTGAAGTGCTGGGCAGGCATTTTTCGCTGTTCTACACCCCGGAAGACCTGGCCTCGGACTTGCCGGGCCGGGCACTCAAGAGCGCCGAGCAGTCAGGGCGCTTCGAGGGCGAAGGTTGGCGCATCCGCAAGGATGGGACTCGTCTCTGGGCACTGGTGATCATCGACCCGATACGCGCCGACGACGGCACGTTGATTGGCTTCGCCAAGGTCACACGGGACCTGACCGAGCGTAAGGCCGCGGAGCAGGCGCTGCGCCAGAGCGAGCAGCAATTCAGCCTGCTGGTGCAAGGCGTCACCGACTACGCGCTGTATATGCTGGACCCCAACGGCGTGATCACCACCTGGAACGCCGGCGCCCAGCGCATCAAGGGTTATCAGCCGGCAGAAGTCATCGGCAGGCATTACTCCATGTTCTTCCAGCGTGAGGACGTAGACCACAACGTCCCGCAGCGCGCCCTTGAAACGGTGCTCAGGGAAGGTCGTTACGAAGGGCAGGGCTGGCGCCTGCGCAAGGACGGCACGGGATTCCTCGCCCATGTGGTTATCGACCCGATCAAGAATGAACTGGGTGAGCTGGTGGGGTTTGCGAAGATCACCCGGGACGTTACCGAAAGCGTCCAGGCTCAACAGGAGATCAAGGAAACCCGAGAGGCGTTATTCCAATCCCAGAAAATGGAGTCCCTGGGCCAGCTCACCGGCGGCATCGCCCATGACTTCAACAACCTCCTGATGGTGATTCTGGGGAGTCTTGAACTCGCCAAGAAGCGTGTCCCGCAGGACTCGAGAACCTGCGCCTTACTGAATAATGCCATCGCGGGCGCCCAGCGGGGCGCAACGCTGACTCAGCGCATGCTGGCCTTTGCCCGTCGCCAGGAGCTTGATCCTCAGCCTGTGGATGTGGGCGATCTGATCCGCAACATGTCAGACCTGCTGTCCCGCATGTTGGGCGCAGGCATCAACGTCGACACACAGTTCCCCTTGATCCTGCGGCCGGTATTGGTCGACATGAGCCAACTGGAAATGGCCGTCATGAACCTGGTGATCAACGCCCGGGACGCAATGGAAGGTCGGGGCAGGATCCTGATTTCAGCGCGGGAGGATGCGTTTCCCGGCGGGGCGAATGACTCGCAAAGGCTGATTTGCATCTCTGTCATCGACACCGGCCCCGGGATGAATGACGCGACCTTGCAACGGGCCATGGAGCCGTTCTTCACCACCAAGGGAGCGGGAAAAGGCACCGGGCTTGGGCTTTCGATGGTGCATGGCCTGGCGGCACAGTCACAGGGCCACTTTGTGCTGAAGAGCCGGGTAGGAGAGGGCACAACCGCAGAGCTCTGGTTACCGGTGGCGGTGACCGCCACCACACAGTCTGCGGCGCTGGCATCAACTGCAGATACACCCGATGCAGCCCATCAGCAATGCCTCGAGATTCTGCTGGTAGATGACGACCCGCTGGTGCTGATCAGCACCGGGGCGATGCTTGAAGACCTGGGCCATCATGTTGTGTCGGCAGGAGATGGGCATGCTGCGTTGGCGTTCCTGGCGCAAGGCGCGTGCTTTGACCTGGTCGTGACAGACATGGCAATGCCGGATATGACCGGGATCGAGCTTGCCGGCAACATCGAGTCGTTGTATCCCAACCTTCCCATCATTCTTTCCTCAGGCTTTGCGGAAATCTCCCTGGACCTCAAGACCACATTGACGCGCTTACCCAAGCCATTTGATCAATCTGCACTGGCCAGGGTGATCGCCGAAACCATGCGCAGCCGGATCGACAAGCCGTGTTGAGCCAGGCGGCTGGCCGTCCGTTGTTTGTTTCCATGGATGGCCCCAAGGGTACTGGCAAAACCACATTGCTGGAGGCCGTTACAAAAGCACTGAGGGCTGACAACAGAATGGTGATCCGGCTTTGCGAGAGAAAAAGCGATCCCTTCAGAAGTGAAACAATGACCCTCGTTAACAGACTCGCCAGGCATCCCGGCCTGGATCTGGAGTGGGAGGTTTGTGAACGCTTCGCTGATAGCCGCGCGTGGATTTCCCGGCACGTGCTGGCTAGACAGCCACCAGGCAGCATCGTCCTGATCGACCGCTGGTACCCGTCTGATGCCGCGTTTCGCCGGGAAGTCCCGCTGGCAGAAATCCTGCAGTTGAACATTGATCGAAACGTGCAAGTGCCGGACCTGCATATCGGGGTCGTCACCGACCCTGATATTTCATGGGCACGGGCCGCGGCACGCCGGCGTGGGCTGAGCAGTACCGTGATCCACACGCTGGCAGAACATGTCGCCTGTACCCAGGCGTTCGAGCGAGCGGTTGCGGATCACGGCTGGGTGTTATGCCGGAATGAAGGAACCATTGAGGGCGCAACACGGCAGGTGGTTGCCGAAATTTATAACGTCCTTGAGTCCTTCCAGTGTGAATGACCCCACCAATACGGTCGGCTATAGAGCCCTGTTCAGGCACTTGCCCCGTTGAACATGCTGACCAGGCTATAGGGTGCATCGTCACCAAACAGCAACTCGTGCAGTTCATTCCCCTCGGCAGCCATTTGCGCGCTGCGCGGGAACATGGCCTGTTCGTATTCGCCCAGGGCGGCTTCGACGTCATCAGGGTATGAGGCGATGGCCTTGCCGAGTTCGGCACCATCGTACATGGCCAGGTTGGCACCTTCGCCATTCGGGGCCGCAAGGTGTGCGGCATCACCGATCAGCGTTACGCCCGGCACCCGCTCCCAGCGGTGCTCAACCGGCAGCATAAAGAGCGGGCGCCATACCAGTTCGGTGTCGCTGTCGGTGATCAATGCCGTGAGGGCAGGGGACCAGCCTGCGAATTCCTGCGCGATCCGTGCCGCCGCCGTTGGCGTGTCGGTGAAATCGATGGCGGCAAACCAGCTTTGGGATTCGGTGAGCACTACGTAGGTGTGCAGCGTGGCGCCCGTCTCACGGTGCGCCTGGATCCCTTTTCCCGGTTGAAGTGCGAACATCGCACCGCCACCTACCGCCCTGGAGGTGGCCGGGTGCCGGGCGTCGCTGTCATACAGGTAGGTTTCGATCAACGAGCGGCCCATGTACTCGGGGGCAGCGTCGCTGAGCAGCGGCCGGACCTTTGACCAGGCTCCGTCCGCGCCAACCAGCAGGTGGGTGGCAACGCAAGTACCGTCGGCGAAGGTCACTTCGTGGCGACCCTCGCCGAGGGCGCGCACGCTCTTGACCTTGTGGCCCCAGCGCACAGTACCGGCGGGCAGTGAATCGAGGAGCATCTTGCGCAGCTCGCCACGCATGACCTCGGGACGGCCGCCTGTGCCGTCGTCGGGTTGATCCAACAGAGTGGCACCCTGCCAATCAAGCACCCGAGTCGCCTCGCGACCTTTCAGGATAAGCGCGCGGAACTCGTCCGTCAGGCCCGCTGCCTGCAAGGCCAGTTGGCCGTTGTAGTCGTGGATATCGAGCATCCCGCCTTGGGCGCGTGCGGTTGCCGACGGCTCTGCTTCATAGACGGTGGCGGCAATGCCGTGGACGTACAGCACGCGAGCCAGGATGAGACCGCCCAGGCCAGCACCGATGATTGTGACGGGGGTGTGCATAGGGTACCTGTTGAATGTGAGAAATCTTCCGGACTGTTTTTACGCTATTTTGTGGAAAAAATGGCCTGGTTCAAGGGGTTTACTTTCCGCAGGCGATTGAATATAAAGTTTGCTTGGGCGCACAACCGTTGTTGCGCCCCATGATGTTGACAGGAGGAAGCTATGTCACCGTTAAACGTGATGAAGTTCTAAACGATCAAACCGTCACCCCCTCGCTTGAAAACCTCGAAACACGCTGGTCTCAGCATTGGCAGCTCGAAGGCACGTATGCCTTTGACCACAGCGCCCAACGCGACGCTGTATTCTCCATCGACACGCCGCCACCGACAGCCTCAGGTTCGTTGCACGTTGGCCATGTCTTCAGCTACACCCACACCGATATCATCGCCCGGTTCCAGCGGATGCGCGGCAAGGCTGTGTTCTACCCCATGGGTTGGGACGACAATGGCTTGCCGACCGAACGCAGGGTCGAGAATTTCTACGGCGTACGTTGCGACTCGTTGGCCGCTTACCAGCCTGGCTTCAAACCCTCCGAGTCAATTCCATTAAAACGGGCTGACTTTGCCGTCATCAGTCGGCGCAACTTTATCGAGTTGTGCCATGAGCTGACGGCCATCGATGAGCAAGCGTTCCGTGCACTGTTCGTGCAACTGGGCTTGTCCGTTGATTGGAGTCTTTCATACGCCACCATTGATGAACGCTCCCAACGAGCCAGTCAGCGCGCGTTACTGCGTAACTACCAGCGTGGCGAACTGTATAGCCAGGAGGCTCCGTGCCTCTGGGATGTGACGTTCCAGACGGCCGTAGCCCAGGCAGAGCTTGAGGAGCGCGAGGTTGCGGGTGCGTATCACGAACTCGGCTTCGACGCGGCTGATGGTGCCGAACTGAAGATTGCTACGACTCGACCTGAGTTGCTGATGGCATGCGTGGCGCTGGTGGCTCACCCGGACGACGCTCGTTATCAGGCGAGGTTCGGGCAGACCGTGCGTGCGCCGATTTTTGACCTGGACGTTCCGCTGCTGGCCCACCCTTTGGGTGACCCCGGCAAGGGCACCGGGTTGGCGATGGTCTGCACCTTTGGCGATCTAACCGATGTGATTTGGTGGCGGGAGTTGCAGCTGCCCACACGGTCAGTCCTGGGAAAGGACGGGCGCCTGTTACTTGAGACGCCCTCCTGGTTGACGACGCCGCGCAGCCAACAGGCCTACGCAGGCCTGGCCGGCCGTACCCTGTCCCAGGTTCGTACGCAGCTCGTTTCGATGTTGCGTGACTGCGGCGCCATGCGAGATGAACCACGACCGATTAACCACGCGGTAAAGTTCTTCGAGAAAGGCGACCGGCCTTTGGAAATTCTCGCGACGCGGCAATGGTACTTGCGCAATGGCGGACGCGACGCGAACCTGAGGGACGTGTTGCTCGACGCTGGCCAGGCGTTGAACTGGCATCCGCCGCACATGCTCAGGCGTTACGAGCATTGGGTAGGGGGGTTGAATGGAGACTGGCTAATCAGTCGTCAACGTACGTTCGGCGTGCCGATTCCGTTCTGGTATCGCCTGGACGCGCAAGGCGAAGCCGAGCATGGCGCTCCGATTATCGCCAGTGAGGCAAGCCTGCCTGTCGATCCAGGCCTGGATACACCGCCTGGGTATCGACCCGAACAACGTGGTCAACCCAACGGGTTTATCGGCGAACAAGACATCATGGACACCTGGGCCACCAGTTCCCTGACGCCTCAGATTGCCGGCGGCTGGGGAGAGGACGATGGGTTGTTTGCCAAAATATACCCGATGGACCTCAGGCCCCAAGGTCACGACATAATCCGAACCTGGCTGTTCTCGACACTGGTACGCAGCCATTTTGAACACGGTTGCGCGCCATGGCGCAACGTCGCGCTTTCCGGGTGGATCCTTGATCCCGATCGCAAGAAAATGTCCAAGTCCAAGGGGAATGTGGTCACCCCTCAAGCCTTGCTCGACCAGTATGGAAGTGACGGCGTGCGCTATTGGGCTGCCTCGGCGCGGCTCGGCAGTGACACAGCCTTTGAAGAGCAGCAGATGAAAATCGGCCGCCGCCTGGCCGTCAAGCTGTTCAATCTTTCGAGGTTGGTTCAAGGCTTTGCGAAGGATGACACCGGGGATATCGACCAACCGCTGGATCAAGCCATGCTCGAACGCTTGGGTGGCGTAGTCCAGGACGCTACCGTCGCGCTGGAGGCCTATGACTACAGCGGGGCGTTGTCGCGTATCGAAGGATTCTTCTGGTGGTTTTGCGATGACTACGTCGAATTGGTCAAGCGTCGTGCCTATCGACCCGACGGCTACTCGGCGCGTAATGCATTGGCACATGCGCTGAGCGTGCAGCAGCGACTGTTTGCGCCATTTCTACCCTTTGTGTGTGAGGAGGTCTGGCAATCCTGGAATTGCGGCTCAGTGCACAAGGCGCCCTGGCCGCAAGGGGACGCTTGCCCTGACGCGGCTGTTGAACAGTTATTGATGAGCCTGAGCAGCGTGCTGTCTGCGATTCGCAAAGCAAAGTCTGACGCCAGCCAATCCATGAAGGCTCCGGTAGCACGTGTTGAGCTGGTCGACAGCGCCGCGCAGCTTGAACTGATAAAAGGCGTCAGCCAAGACCTGATAGAGGCGGGGCAGGTCGAGGCCTTGGTGTTTATAGAGGGCGCGGAGCGGCAGGTCGATGTCTGGCTGACGTAACGTGGAGTAGTGCCGACCGCCTCAGTGACACCCACTGGGGCGGGCCGGACCATGCATCAGCCTGCGTCAATCGAGCCACATCGGGACAATTGAGCGTATAAGCAGAAGCGAATAGGAATAGGCAAGCCTCATAGATGATCCGGCATAGGTCGCCAGCGGTTGCTTGGCTACCATTAGCACTCAGTAACCGAGAGGAATTTCCATGAGCACTCGCAAAACCCTGTTCATCACCGGCATCAGCAGCGGCTTTGGCAAGGCCCTCGCGACCGAGGCACTGGCTGCAGGCCACCGTGTCATTGGTACCGTTCGCAACGAAGCCGCGCTGCAAACGTTCGAGGCATTATCAGCGGAGCGTGCTCATGGCGTGATCCTGGATGTCACCGACTTTGAGCGGATCGACAGCGTCGTTGCCGAGATCGAGACCCGCTACGGCCCGGTGGATGTCCTGGTGAACAACGCAGGTTACGGCCATGAGGGCATTTTCGAAGAGTCGCCGCTGGAAGAAATGCGTCGTCAGTTCGACGTCAACGTGTTCGGCGCCGTTGCCGTGACCAAGGCGTTCGTGCCGTACTTCCGCCAGCGCCGCAGCGGGCACATCATCAACATCACGTCCATGGGCGGCACCATCACGATGCCGGGTATCGCCTACTACTGCGCCAGCAAGTTCGCGCTGGAAGGCATCTCCGACACCCTGAGCAAAGAACTCAAGCCATTCAACATTTTTGTCACCGCCGTGGCGCCAGGCTCATTTCGCACCGATTGGGCCGGCCGCTCGATGCAGCGTACGCCCCGCAGCATCGCCGACTACGATGCCAGCTTTGATCCGGTACGCCAGGCGCGCGAAGCGAAAAGCGGCCACCAGTTGGGGGACCCGCAAAAAGCTGCGCAAGCCATGCTGCAGTTGATCGCCAGCGACAACCCACCGGCCCACCTGCTGCTCGGCAGCGATGCCATAGGCTTTGTGCGCGAAAAGCTGACGCAATCCCTGCGTGACATCGACCAATGGGAAGCACTGACACGCTCTACGGATGGTCACGCTTCGTGAAACCGCAAGAGGGGCCTATGAATCATTTTGCCGCGCGAACCCGGCGCATGGTCCAACTGATGGAGCAGTTGGCCCCCCTGGAGGGCTACAACCTGAGCGCACTGGAAGACATACGCTTCCTGCGCTCCAATCGCCCGCTGACCCGCACGCCAGTGCTCTACGAGCCTGGCATCGTCATCCTGTGCCAGGGGCGCAAGCTCGGCTATCTGGGCGACGAGGTCTACCTTTACGACGCCCAGCACTACCTGGTGGTGTCTGTGCCAGTGCCTTTCACCATGGAAACCGACGCCAGCGAAGAGGAACCGATGCTGGCGGTATACATGCGCCTGGATTTCAAACTCGCTGGCGAACTGATCCTGGAAATTGACGAAAAATCCGGTCCGACCCACGAACGTCCCAAAGGCATGTATTCCTCGCCGATGGACGAGATGTTGCGCGAGTCCACACTGCGCTTTCTCGAAGCGATGAGCCATCCGGTCGACGGGCCGATCCTCGGCCCGTCGCTGGTGCGCGAGATTTACTACCGGATCATCGCAGGTGAACAAGGAGGGTCCATGCGGGCGGCCCTTGGCAAGCAAGGCCATTTCGCAAAGGTGACCCGCGCCATTCGCAAGATACACAGCTGTTACCAGGAGCGGCTGGACGTCGAGTGCCTGGCCCAGGAGGCGAGTATGAGCGTACCCAGCTTTCATCTGCACTTTCGAACAGTCACCGACTCATCACCCATGCAGTACCTGAAATCGACTCGTCTGCACCAGGCAAGGTTGTTGATGCTCCGCGACGACATGTCGGCCTCATCTGCGGCTTTTAACGTGGGCTATGAAAGCGCATCGCAGTTCAGCCGAGAGTTCAAGCGCTACTTCGGCCGCACACCCCATGCTGAAGTCGAATGGATGAAAGCAACCTATTCGCTGCCAGCGCCGGCGCAGCCTTCTGTCTATGTGTCTTCGCACTGACCTGACAGCCAGGGCGCTGCCCCGTATCTGATTTTTCTGCATATGCCAATTTGACAGGCTATTGTTATTTTTTATTCTTTCCTAACCTATGCTCCCCTCATGCAAAGTCCGCCTCCAGCGATGGCTTTCCATTGCTCATCAACCGCCAGGCTGAATGGCCTTTATTCGCATGGAGCATGCAATGGGTGTGAATCAGAACCCACATTTCGGTCTGATTGGGCAGATGTTCAAAAGTGACTACAGTTGGCTTTGCACGCGGGTAAGCCGGGCGATGGGTTGCGCCCATGGGGCTCAGGACATTGCATCGGAGACCTTCCTGCGGGTACTGGCATTGCCCGACCCTTCGCAAATCCGCGAGCCGCGGGCGTTGCTGACCACCATCGCGCGGCGCCTGATGTATGAGGGCTGGCGTCGCCAGGACCTGGAACGTGCCTACCTGGAAGCATTGGCCCAGGCGCCGATGATGGTGCACCCGTCGCCCGAGGAGCGTTTGCTGTTGATCGAGACGCTGCTGGAAGTCGACCGCTTGCTCGACGGTTTGTCGGCCAAGGCCAAGGCGGCGTTTTTGTATCACCAGCTGGACGGTTTGACCTATGCGCAGATTGCCGAGCGCCTGCAGGTCTCGGTCAGCCGGGTTCAGCAATACATGGCCGATGCGTTCAAGCGCTGCTACCTGGCGATGACACAGCCATGAGCCACAGCGCGCCGGATGAGGCGATCATCGACGAGGCGGCGCAGTGGATGGCGTTGCTGCAATCCGGGCACGCCAGTGCTCAGGAGCACCAGGCGTTCCGTCGCTGGAGTGAGGGCGACCCACGGCGTGCCGAAATCTTCAACATGATGGGCGGCTTTCCGGCCGTGCTGAACAATGACGAACTGCGCCGCATGCCCCGCGACAGCCTGTTGCACACCCTCAACGCACCGTCGGGCCGCCGGCGCTTCTTGCGCAATACCCTGGCGCTGGTTGGCGTTGTGTCGTTTGGAAGTCTGATCACGCGGCTGTCCGACAGCTGGTTGCCGTTGGGCGCTTTGCGCACCGGTACGGGCGAGCGCCTGAACCTCACGCTGGAGGATGGCAGTGCATTGACCCTGGATGCGCGCAGCAAGGTGCTGACGCATTTCGATGCTCGGCAACGGCTGTTGCAGTTGCTCGACGGCAAGCTGCTGGTCGACGTTTTCAAGGACAGCCTCAGACCGTTTATCGTCGAGACCGAACACGGCCGCATGCGCGCGTTGGGTACGCGGTTTCTGGTACAGCAGGGCGAGGATCGAACCCAAATCACGATGCTGCATTCCCAAGTGGAAATCACCACGCGCGACGGCGCTGTGCAGGTGATCAGTGCCGGCCAGAAAGCCACGTTCAATGCCCACGGCATCCTCGACCTGGAAACCGCCAGCGGCGGCGAGGCCTCGTGGACCCAAGGCTTGCTGGAAGTGCGTGACCGCTCATTGGGTGAAGTGGTGCAAGCCCTGCGTGACTACCGGCGCGGCATCATCCGCGTCAGCCCCGAGGCGGCGAGCCTGAGGCTGAGCGGGATTTTCCCGCTGGACGACAGCCAGGGCGCCCTGCAATTGCTGGCCAAATCCCTGCCGGTGCAGATCGATTATCACAGCCCTTATTGGGTCAGTATCGAGCGCCGATAAAAATAATTTTCCCCAGCCCTATAAAACCCCCGCCACTGTTGCACAACCCAATACAGGCCGGGGTGTATCTGCCTGGGAGTGTTGTTTCGGGCCGTTATAAACCCATGCTTTTTTAGCCTAACGGCCGCCTATAAAAAAAACCGATCTGTTGTTCAACCCATCAACGGCATATCAATGATGGGAACCTCAACCATGCAACTCAAACCTCTCAGTCGCGCATCTCTGGCGGCACTGTCTCTGACGATTGGCCTGACTTTGGCGGGACATGGCACGGCGGTGCTGGCACAGCCGCTGTCTGCGATATCGACCGCCCAGACTTTTGATTTTGATATCGCCAGCGGCCCCCTCGACCAAGCGCTGTTGACCCTGTCGCGCAGCAGCGGGCAGATCATTTCCTTCCAGCAAGACCTTGTGCAAGGCCTGACCAGCGCGCCGGTGCGGGGCACCTTCACCACCGAGCAAGCGCTGCGACAGGCACTGCGCGGTGCAGCCCTTGACGCCGTGCCGAGTGGCGACGGCGGTTGGACCCTGCGCCGGGCGGCCAAGCCACCTGCCGCGGCGGTCAAGGCTGCGCCCACGGCGGCGAAAGTCCCGGGCGATGTGGCGTTGGAAAAGGTCGTGGTCACGGGGTCACGCATTGCCCGTGCCCAGGTTGAAGGGCCGTCGCCGGTCACGGTCATCACCGCTGACGAAGTCACCCGCAGGGGCTACAAAAACGTTTACGACGCCATCGCTTCGCAAACCCAGAACACCGGCATGACCCAGGGCGAAGACTACGGCAACACCTTCCAGCCGGCCGCCAGTGCCCTCAACCTGCGAGGGCTGGGGCCGAACCACACACTGGTGCTGATCAACGGCAGGCGCGTGGCCGACTACCCCACGGCGTACGACGGCGCGGTCAACTTCACCAACCTTGCCAACATCCCGGCGGTGATGATCGAGCGTATCGAGATCCTCAGCAGCGGCGCCTCGGCGGTGTATGGCTCCGACGCGATTGCCGGGGTGGTGAACATCATCCTCAAAGACAAAATCAGCGGCGTGGACGTCAATCTGCGTGGTGGCGCCGCCGAGCGTGGCGGCGGCGACAACCAGCGCCTGCAGATCAGCGGCGGCGACACCTGGGGCGATTTTGACGGGGTATTCGGCCTGGAGCTGACCCAGCGCCAACCGATCTGGGCCAACCAGCGCGGCTTTATGAGCGACGGCCCGGCCAAGGATGTGGGCTACCGCCGTAACCTCGACAGCGGCGCCTACCTCGGCCCCGGTTGCGGTGCCTACGGCGGTATCTACAACGGCAAGCTCGGTGGCAGCAGCACCCGCTGCACCACCAACCAGTACTACAACGACTACTGGACCTTGCAGGCGCAAAAGGAAAACTATGACGGCTACACGCGCGGCACCTGGCATTTCAGCGACACCGGCAAAGTGTTTGCCGACTTGATGTTTGGCTTTGATCACACGCAGAACAACACGCGCGGCCCAAGCTTCACCTCGCCGGACTTTATCAACCGCAACACCGGCAACCTGGAGCGCTGGTCACGCAACTTTTCCAGCGAGGAAATCGGTGGCAAGACCAGCAACAACAGCAAATGGCGCGAAGTGTCCTGGACCGGTACCCTGGGCCTGGAAGACAAGTTCACCAACAGTGACTGGGGTTATCAGATTGCGGCGAACCGCTCCGAGTACACCAGCGACCGCACCACCCGCTACACGCCTTTGAGCGGCATCCGCGATTACTACCTCGGGCCGCAACTGGGCACACAGGACGGGCACCCGGTCTTCGCGCCAGACCCTTCGCGGCTGGACCAGCCGCTGACTCCGGAGCAGTGGGATCAGTTTCGCGGCAACCTGGTGCAGAAGAGTAAATCGGTTTCCCAAACCTTCAGCGCCAACATCAACGGCGACCTGTTCGAGCTGCCCGCCGGGCCGGTGGGCTTTGCCGGTGTGACCGAAGTGGGGCGGCAATCCTACAGCGTCGATGTCGACGACCAACTCAATGACGGCACGTTTTACAACACCACGCCGGCCTCCAATTCAGGCGGTTCGCGTGACCGCTACGCCGCGGGTGGCGAGCTGAGCATTCCCGTTACCGACACCTTGCTCGCCTCGGCGGCCGGGCGCTGGGACCAATACAAATTCAGTGGCCGCACCGAGCAACAAAAAACCTACAACCTGGGCCTGGAATGGCGCCCGGTGACCAGCCTGCTGTTTCGTGGCAGCTACGGCACCAGCTTTCGCGCACCCGACCTCAACTACCTCTACCAGGCCGCGACCAATGGCTACACGCCTGACCAGATCGACTATTACGGTTGCAGCAAGGGCGTAGAAGGGGCGTGTGACCGGGGCCGCGTGGATTACACCCAGACCGGTAATTCGGACCTCGCCTCCGAGCGTGGCAAGTCCTGGACGTATGGCTTTGTCTGGTCGCCCTCGCATCAGTTTGATTTCTCCGCCGACTTCTGGCGCGTCGAAATCAAGGACCTGTTGACCACCGTCGACATCAACCGCTTGCTGCAACAGGAAAACCAGTGCCGCAACGGCCAGCTTGATGCGACCACTTGCGCCGACGTCCTGGCACGCATCCAGCGCAATGCCAGCACGGCGGCAGTGGACCCGAACGTGCTGCAACGGGTGCAGGTCAATGCGATCAACGCCGCCAGCGAGCGGGTCAGCGGCCTGGACCTCAAGAGTAATATTCGCTGGGGCGCAGGCCAGTACGGCGCGTTCAGTTCGGCGATTGGCTACAGCCTGGTGCTGTCCCACTACCTCAAGGAATCGGACGATGCGCAAACCCAGAACCTGCGCTCCAGCACCGACAACCACGACTGGCGCAGCAAGGTCAACGCGAGCCTGACCTGGGACTACCAGCACCTCACCACCACGCTGACCGGCATTCGCTACGGCAGCGTGACCAATGGCGCCGGAGATGGGCGCCTGTCGCCGTGGACCACCTTCAACGCCAGCGCCCGTTACCAGGTGAACGAGCAGGCGAGTGTCGGCCTGACCGTCAACAACCTGCTCAATCAGGTCAAGCACGATGACTCCGCCGGCTGGCCGTATTACCCCAGCGGCAACTACGACCCCTATGGCCGCCAGGTCTGGCTGGACGTGAGTTACCACTTCGGCAAGTAGCGCATAAGCACATGCGCTAACGGTCTAACCGGTGCTCTATAAAAACCCTTGCGTCGACGCACAACCCTGCATAAGTGAGTCTTCAGTGTTTTTGGAAAAGGAGTTGAGTTTGTGAGCCTGTTTCGCTTCATGGTGTGGGCACTGCTGACGGGGCTTTGGGCGCCGTCACTGCTCGCTCAACCGACGCACGCTTTGACGGTATACGGCGAAGCGCCCAAGTACCCGGCCAACTTCAAACACCTGGATTACGTCAACCCGAACGCGCCCAAGGGCGGCAGTTTTCGTCGTTCGTCCATGGAAGGCGGGGCGTTTGATCACCTGATCCCGTATGTCGACAAAGGCACCGGCATCACCCAGATCCAGGGTTGGCTCTACAGCCCGTTGGCGTACCGTTCGCAGGATGAGCCGTACACCGTGTACGGGTTGGTCGCGCAAGGCATGGAGCTGGCAGATGACCATTCATGGCTGCGTTTCTACCTCAATCCCAAGGCGCGGTTTGCCGATGGCACGCCCATCACCGCGCAGGACGTGGCCTACACCTTCAAGCTGTTCACCACCGAAGGCAGCCTGGCGTATCGCCAAAGCTTTGCCGATGTGGACCAGGTGCTGGTGGAATCGCCGACCCAAGTGCGGTTCACCTTCAAAAGCGCCGACAATCGCACCTTGCCTCTGGACCTCGCTTCACTGCCGGTGCTGCCGGAACATTGGTGGCAGGGGCGCAATTTCGCCAACGGCGGCGGCTTTGAACCGCCGGTGGGCAGCGGCCCGTACCGTATCAGCAGCGTGGACAACGGCCGCAGTGTCACCTTCGAACGGGTCAAGGACTGGTGGGGGCGAGACCTGCCGGTGACGCAGGGGCAGTACAACTTCGACACCCTGCGGCTTGAGTTTTTTGCCGACGGCGACGTGTCGCGCCAGATCCTGCAAGCCCAGGGTTACGACTTCAATCGCGAATTTTCCGCCACCAGTTATTCGGTGGGCTACGACGGCGAGGCTTTGCGCGACGGTCGTCTGCAACGTGAACAACTGGCACCGAATGCCGTGCAGGGCACCCAGGGTTTTGTGTTCAACCTGCAAAAACCGCAGTTCCAGGACCGCCGCGTGCGCGAGGCGCTGAGCCTGTTGTGGGATTTCGACTGGAGCAACCGGCAGATGATGCACAGTCTGTACCTGCGCCAGCGCAGCTTCTTTTCCCGCAGCGCATTGGCGGCCACCCAGCTGCCGGATGCCCAGGAACTGGCCATTCTGGAACCCTGGCGCGGGCAAGTGCCGGAGGAGGTGTTCACCCAGGTCTACCAGCCGCCGCGCACCGATGGCAGCGGGCGCATTCGGCCGCAGCAGGCGCAAGCGCTGAAGTTACTGGCCGAGGCGGGCTGGACCCCGCGCGGCGACCAGTTGGTTAACGCCGAGGGCACGCCATTGCAGTTCACCTTCCTGAATGCCCAGAAAGGCTTCGAGCGTTTGCTGCTGCCATACAAACGCAACCTGGCGCAGATCGGCATCGGCTTCACGATCCGCATGATCGACTCGGCCCAATACGCCAACCGCGTGCGCGCACGGGACTACGACATGATCGTCAACGGCTACCCGGTCAGCCCATCGCCGGGCCGCGAGCTGACCAACTACTTCGGTTCCGAGAGTGCCGATGACCCTGGCTCCAACAATTACATGGCACTGCGCAACCCGGCGGTGGACGCCTTGATCGATGGCCTTGTCCGCGCCAACGACCGCCCGACCATGGTGCGCTACGCCCATGCCCTCGACCGCGTGTTGCAGTGGGGCTTCTACTGGATTCCCAACTATTACCCGCCGGGCTCGTCCTCGCTGTGGTGGAACCGTTTTGGTCGGCCCCGCACAGCGCCGATCAATGACGTGGGCATCGACACCTGGTGGGAAGTGAGCCCGACACCGCTGACCACCGCACAGATGCGTCAACTGACTGAGGCTTCCCAACATGCTGGCCTATAGCGCGCGCCGTTTATTGCTGATCGTACCAACGCTGGTGTGCATCCTGCTGGTCAACTTTTTTATCGTGCAAGCCGCCCCGGGTGGCCCGGTTGAGCAAGCCATCGCGCGCTTGCAAGGCATCGGCAGCCAAGCGTCGGTGGCCGGCACACGGGTGGAAACCGGCAGCGCTGAATCGCGCACAACTCGTGGCCTGGACCCCGCGCTGGTGGCCGATATCGAGCGCCAATACGGCTTCGACAAGCCCCTTGGCGCGCGGCTGTGGTTGATGCTCAGCAGCTACGCGCGGCTGGATTTTGGCGATAGCTTCTTTCGCGGCGCCAAGGTCACCGACCTGATCCTGCAAAAACTGCCGGTGACTTTGTCCCTGGGCTTCTGGGCCACGCTGATCAGCTACCTGGTGTCGATCCCGCTGGGCATCCGCAAGGCCGTGCGCCATGGCAGCCGCTTCGATGTGTGGAGCAGTGCGGCGGTCATTATCGGCCACGCCATGCCGGCGTTCCTGTTCGCCTTGCTGCTGATCGTGGTATTCGGCGGCGGTAGCCTGTTGAACTGGTTTCCGGTGCGCGGCCTGGTCTCGGAGAACTTTGCCAGCCTGTCATGGGCGGGCAAGGTCGTGGACTACTTCTGGCACCTTGTCTTGCCGGTATCGGCGCTGGTGATTGGCGGCTTTGCCACACTGACCATCCTCACCAAAAACAGCTTCCTCGACGAGATCAGCCGCCAGTACGTAGTGACCGCGCGGGCCAAGGGTTTCAGCGAAAAACAGGTGCTGTACAAACACGTGTTTCGCAACGCCATGCTGCTGATCGTGGTTGGCCTGCCCCAGGCGCTCACCGCGATGTTGTTCGGCGGCTCGTTGCTGATTGAAGTGATTTTCTCCCTCGACGGCCTCGGTCGCCTGAGCTACGAAGCGGCAGTGGCACGGGACTATCCCGTGGTCTTCGGCACGCTGTTTATCTTTACCCTGGTCGGGTTGGTCATCAAGTTGCTGGGCGACCTGTGCTACCGCCTGCTGGACCCCCGGCTGGATTTTTCCGCGAGGTCGCACTGATGCCGGTTTTTACTCCGATTACCCGTCGCCGCTGGCTGCACTTCAAGCGCAATCGCCGCGGCTGGTGGTCGCTGTGGATGTTCCTGGCGCTGTTCGCCGTATGTCTGGGTGCCGAACTGCTGGCCAACGACAAGCCACTGGTGATGGCGTACCAGGGCTCACTGTATTTCCCGGCCTTCGAGCGCTACACCGAGCAGGATTTCGGCGGCACGTTGCCGTTTCAGCCGGATTACCGTGACCCTTACGTGCATGAACTGATTGAAGGGCAGGGCGGCTGGATGCTGTTTGCGCCCATTCCGTTCAGCTACGACACGGTCAACTACGACCTCACGACCCCTTCGCCGGCGCCGCCCAGCGCGAGCAACTGGCTCGGCACCGATGATCAAGCCCGGGATGTATTGGCGCGGGTGATTTTCGGCACCCGGGTATCGCTGTTATTTGCCTTGGCACTGACCGTGGTAAGCACTTTGATCGGGGTCGCCGCCGGCGCGCTGCAAGGCTATTACGCCGGTTGGGTCGACCTGTTGGGGCAGCGCCTGATCGAGATCTGGTCGGGGCTACCGGTCCTGTACTTGCTGATCATCTTGTCCGGGTTTGTCGAACCGGGTTTCTGGTGGCTGCTGGGGATCATGGCGCTGTTTTCCTGGCTGACCCTGGTGGATGTGGTGCGCGCCGAGTTCCTGCGCGGGCGCAACCTGGAGTACGTGAAGGCCGCGCGGGCCCTGGGTGTGGGCGATGTTCAGGTGATGTTGCGGCACATTCTGCCCAACGCGCTGACTGCCACCTTGACCTACTTGCCGTTCATTTTGACCGGGGCCATTTCGACCCTCACCGCCCTGGATTTTCTTGGCTTCGGCATGCCCACGGGCAGTGCGTCCCTGGGTGAATTGATCGGCCAGGGGAAAAACAACCTGCAAGCCCCGTGGCTGGCGCTGACCGCGTTTTTTGCGTTGGCGTTGATCCTGTCCCTGTTGGTGTTTATCGGCGAAGCCTGCCGCGACGCCTTCGACCCCCGATCCTGATAAGCGAGCTGTGCCGTGACTGACGCGTTGATTGAAATTCGTAACCTGAAAGTGGCGTTCGACGGGCACAAAGCGGTGCGTGGCATCGACCTGGATATTCACCCGGGCGAGTGCCTGGCGCTGGTGGGCGAGTCGGGCTCCGGCAAATCGGTGACCGCCCACTCGATCCTGCAATTGCTGCCGCCCCACACCACGCGTACCCAGGGCAGTATTCGCTACCAGGGCGAAGAGCTGCTCGGCGCGCGGCCGGAGCGTTTAAGGCAGATTCGCGGCAATCGCATCGCGATGATCTTTCAGGAGCCGATGACCTCGCTCAACCCGCTGTACAGCGTGGAACGGCAGCTGTCCGAAACCCTGCTGCTGCACAAAGGCCTGGGCGGTGCGGCGGCGCGTGAGCGCGTGTTGGAGTTGCTCGAACTGGTGGGCATCCAACAGCCGCGCCAGCGCCTTGCAGCGTACCCGCATCAGCTCTCCGGGGGGCAGCGCCAGCGGGTGATGATCGCCATGGCCCTGGCTTGCGAACCGCTGCTGTTGATCGCCGACGAGCCCACCACGGCCCTGGACGTGACCGTGCAGCGACGCATTCTTGCGCTGCTCAAAGACCTGCAGCAACGCCTGGGCATGGCGCTGCTGTTGATCAGCCACGACCTCAACGTGGTGCGCAGCATCGCCCAGCGCGTGGCGGTAATGCGCGCCGGCCAGATCGTCGAACAGGCCGACTGCCAGGCACTGTTTGCCGCGCCGCAGCACGCCTACAGCCGGCAGTTGCTCGAGGCTGAGCCCGAGGGCAGGGCGGTGGTGCGTGAGACGGCGGACAACCTGCTGGAAGTGGACAACCTCAAGGTCTGGTTCCCGCAAGGCGGCCTGCTGCGGCGCAAACCGCCGATCAAGGCGGTGGACGGCATCGACCTGCGCCTGCAACGTGGCAAAACCTTGGGCATTGTTGGCGAATCCGGCTCGGGCAAATCCACCCTTGGCCAGGCGATCCTGCGGTTGATCGACGCCCAAGGCAGCATTCGCTTCCAGGGCCAGGCCCTCGACGCACTCAAAGGCAAGGCCCTGCGTCCGTGGCGGCGCAAACTACAGGTGGTGTTTCAAGACCCGTTCGGCAGCCTCAGTCCGCGCATGAGCGTGCAGCAAATCATCGAAGAAGGCCTGCGCGTACACACGGACCTCAATGCTTGCGCGCGCGAAGCTCAAGTGATTGCCGTGTTGCGCGACGTCGGACTCGACCCCGATACGCGCCATCGCTTCCCCCACGAATTCTCCGGCGGCCAGCGCCAACGCATCGCGATCGCCCGCGCACTGGTGATCAAGCCGGATTTGATATTGCTCGACGAACCCACCTCAGCCCTCGACCGCACCGTGCAAAAGCAGGTGGTGAGCTTGCTGCGCAGGTTGCAGGAGGAGCATGGGCTGACCTACTTGTTTATCAGCCACGACCTGGCGGTGGTAAGGGCGTTGGCTCACGACTTGATCGTGGTGAAGGATGGCGTGGTCGTGGAGGCGGGGAGTACCGAGCAATTGTTCGACGCACCGGAGCATGCCTATACGCGGGATTTGCTGGTAGCGTCGTCGTTGAGGAATCGCGAGTAGTACAGCCTAGTGGGCGCTGATCTCACGCTTTACCGTCTGCTGTGCTTCTGCCAACAACCAGTCCCGGAACGTCGTCAGTTTGGGCAGGCTGGCGCACTCTGGCCGATAAATGACGTAGTAGGCCAGATCCGAGTGTTCGGCGTAATGGCGGTCGGGTCTTTTTCGTCGGGTGGGCTGCTGTCGGCTTATGGCTGGAATACAGTGCTGTGGGTTTCGCTTTTACCGCTGGTGTTGGCTGTCGTCGCGCTGGCACTGACTGTCCCCAAGTACATGGCCGGTCGGTTTGATCTGAAAAGGCAAGGTGCGTTAGCCACTCGAGCGCATTTCCTGCTCAAACAAATCCCGGGCGCTATACGTAATTTAACTTATGGGCGATGTCAGATGTTCATGGGTCGCTCATGAGTCGAACACCGTTGGCTTAATGCTCCAGAAATG
>NZ_JBYSWF010000058.1:0-48825 GCF_058780865.1 Pseudomonas sp. GP01-A4 | reverse complement strand
GGCGGTGGTTCAGCCAGCACATGGATTGACTGACACACCGCCTTCGCGAGCAAGCCCGCTCCCACATTTGATCTTCGTCGTCTTATAGAGCGGTGTTCAGGCCGGTAAGCAGGTGCACCACCCCACCCGCCAACACCATCACGCCCGGCACGCCTGCCGCCTTGAGCGCCTGCGCATCCAACCGCCCCGCATCCTGCAACTGCACCCGCACCCGGGTCAGTGCTACTCGCTGCTGCGACTTGAGATTCTCCGCACCGCCCAGCGCATTCAGCACTGCCGGGGCCAACAGTGTTTCGCTCACTGGAGCTGCCTGCGGCGTTTCAAGCACCAGATCCGGCGTCAGGGCCTTCCAGAACGCCCGCTGAAATTTCTCGAACATGTCAGTTCTCCACAACCAATGAGGTTTCAACGGTAGCCGCGTGATACAGGCGTAACGCCTCGCGAACCTGCGACGCTTCTTCCAGGCCCAGCACCTGGCGGGCGATGGATTGGCAGTCCGCCAGGTCCAGCTCGCGCACGGTAGCCTTGATGGTCGGGATCAGCGGTACGCTGACCGACAACTCATCCACCCCCAGCCCGATCAGCACCGGCACCGCCAGCGCTTCAGACGCCAACGCCCCACACACGCCGACCCACTTGCCATGGGCATGGGCCGCCTTGACGGTGGTGGCGATCAGGCGCAGCACCGCCGGGTGAAAGCTGTCGGCCTGGCTGGCGAGGCGCGGGTGATCGCGGTCCATGGCCAGGGTGTATTGGGTCAGGTCGTTGGTGCCGATGGAGAAGAAATCCACCTCCGGCGCAAACAGATCGGCCATCAATGCCGCCGATGGCACTTCGATCATGATTCCCAGCTTCGGCAGTTCCGTCAGCCCCAGGGCCAGCGCTTCCTCTTCAAGAATCTGCCGCGCCAGGCGCAGCTCCGAGAGCAGGCTGACCATCGGCAACATGATGTGCAAACGGGCGAAACCGGCACTGGCGAGAATTGCACGGAATTGTTCACGCAACAGTTCCGGGCGCTCCAGGCACAGGCGAATCCCGCGCAGGCCAAGGAACGGGTTGGTCTCGCTGTCCATCGGCACATAGGCCAACGGCTTGTCGCCACCAACGTCGAGGGTGCGCACCACCAGATTGCGCTGCGGGCCCAATGCACGGGCGATGGCGCTGTAGGTGCCCGCCTGCTCCTCGGGGCTCGGCGCGCGGTTGCGGTCCAGGTAGAGGAACTCGGAACGCAGCAAACCAACGCCTTCGCCCCCCAGGGACAATGCCTGCTCCACCTCCTGCAACGATGCGACGTTGGCCGTCACTTCGACGTGATGACCGTCGCGGGTCGTAGCGGGCAACGACGCCTGCTCCACTTCCCGCTGGCGGCGCAGCACTTGTTGTTGGCGGCTGGCTTGCAAGTGTTCGATCTCGGCCAGGTCCGGGTCCAGGTGCAACTCGCCCTTGTCGGCATCCAGCAGCACTTGCTTGCCGTTGGCCAGTTCCAGCACCTGCGCCGGCACCCCGCAGATGGCCGGCAAGCCAAGGGCGCGGGCGAGAATGGCGACGTGGCTGGTAGCGCCGCCGCCCACCGTCACAAAACCCAGCACCTTGCGCGTGTCGAGGCTGGCGGTTTGCGAGGGAGTCAGTTGTTCGGCAATCAGGATTGCCTGCTCCGGCAAATCCCAGGCGCTGTCCTGAACCCCGAGGATCAATTTCAGCACCCGCTGGCCAACGTCTGCCAGGTCGGCAGCGCGCTCGGCAAGCAAGGCGTTGCCCAGGCCCTGGAAGAGCGTGGCGGTGGCCTCGGTGGCGCTGTTCCAGGCGAAGGCCGCGCTCTTGCCCTGGTCCAGCAGGTCGCGGGTTTGTTCCAGCAGGGCCGGATCGTCCAGCAACTCCTGATGGGCGCGGAAGATCTCGGACTGGGCAGTACCGACGGCCTTTTCCTGCAGGGCTTGCAGCGCCTGATTGGCGTTGTTCAGGGCATGGGTCAGGGCCGCACGTTCCAGCGCTTCACCTTTGCCGGTCTCTACGAACGTCAGTGCCGGCTCCTTGACCTGCACCACTTGGCCAAACGCCGAACCGGGCGAGGCGCACACGCCGCGCAGCAAGGTCGCCGATGAATCAGGCGCCACGGGTGCAGCGTCAGGTTGATGAGCCGCGACGGTTTCGCCGCAGCCTTCGGCCAGCAAGGTCACCAGCGCCTGGATCGCCGCTTCGGCATCCTCGCCGGCCGCGCTGACTTGCAAGGTGTCACCCTGCACCGTTTGCAACGCCATGATCCGTACCAGCGACTTGGCGTTGGCGCTCTCGGTTTGCTTGTGCAGGTAAATACTCGCCTTGAAGCCTTTGGCCGCCTGCGCCAGCACCGCCGCCGGGCGCGCATGCAGGCCGTTGGCGTTGGGCAAGGTCAGTGGCCTGGAGAACAGGGCGTCACCCTCCTCGTCTTTCACCTCGTCGGCAACGGCTTGCGGCGTGACTCGCAGCAGTGGCTGCCCCACGTCCACCAGGCCCTGCTCGGGCGTCAGCAGCTTGAAGGGCTCGCCACTGACCACCAGCATCAGGGTCAGCAAACTACGGGCATTGAGCGCCACGTAGTCGGCATCGAATTCAATCAGCGGTTGCCCGGCTTCCACCCGCTGGCCTTCCTCGACCAATCGGGTGAAACCCTTGCCCGCCAGGTTCACGGTGTCCAGGCCGATGTGCATCAGCACCTGGACGCCGTTGTCATCGGTGATGCTCACCGCATGACCACTGTCCTGGATATTGCTGATCACCCCGGCCAGTGGCGCGCAGAGGGTCTGCGAGGTCGGATCGATGCACAGGCCATCGCCGATCAGGCGACTGGAGAACACCGGATCAGGCACCTGGTCCAGGGCGAGCAGCACCCCGGACAATGGCGCCAGCAATTCCAGGGATTGGGTTGTGGTCATGACTTCACCTGCTGTTTGGTTCTGTAAAAATCATTGGGCATCGACGGCTTATTTCCACCAGTACTCAACCTGCACACCAAAGTTGGAGCCATGCAACGCCGAGCCATAACTGCCGGTGTCGGACAACGCCGAACCTGCCGCCAGTTCATTGGCCGCACGCTTGGCCGCTTCGTTCCAGGTCGCGTAGGTGTAATACAAGCGCACTTCCGGTCGTGCCCAGAAATCCGGGCCTTTGGGCGACCAGGTCGGGGCGAACGTAAATTTGCTCAGCTTGCGCGTGCCACCGGTAGCCTCGACCTGATCATGACCGAGTTCGGTGACCAGCTTGAACTGTTCGGAAATCGCATAGGCCGGGCGCACGCCCAGCGACATCCAGGTCTGATCCTGGTTGCCCGGGCGAATATCCTTCTGGTACACGGCCTCGATCTGCCCGCCAAACCGTGGTGTCACTTGCCAGTCGAAGAACTCCACTGCGCGGTAGCTCTTGCTGCTTTTATCGAGGAAGGTATCGCCGGTGTAGCCGAGGCCGGTGCCGGGGCCTTCGCCGTACTGCAGGGCAAATTTGTTGCGCCCGCCGAGGAAGGGTTTCTGCACATGCTGGGCGGTAATGGCCCAGCCGCTGTTGGTGTCACGGCCACCGGCTTTTTCGATATAGCTCAAGCCCAGTTCCAGCTCGCCGCCGGGATTGGTCTTGAAGCCGGCCACGTTAAAGTCGTGACGGGTGGCGTATTCCTTCTGGTACAGGTTGTCCTTGCGGGAAAGCGCGTAGCTGTATTTCAGGTCGCCGATTTTCACGTCCTCGATACCACCGCCCGTGGCGCTCTGGTTCCAGTAGTAGAAGTCGGAGATATGGATGTCGTTTCGTTTGTAGTAGCGCCGGCCGGCCCACAGCGAACCGCCGTTGAGGCTGGGGATGTTCGACCACTGCGCGTACATCTGCGGCATGCGTGCCGAGCCGTTGTCTTCGCCCTGGAACTTCAGCGCCCGGTCGTACTTGTTGTACAGCGAAGCCATGGCGTCGACGCTGAACACCGAGCCGTCGTCGAGGGTCAGCAGGTCCTGGCGCAATTCGAGTTCGGCGTACTGCTCGCACTCGTTGCCCAGGCGGTATTTGGATTGTGCACCCGGCAACTGGAAGCACTGCTGCTTGCCACTGCCGGTTGAAGTCCCCGCACCGCTACGCAAGTAGCCGGCAAATTCCAACGCCTGGGCTGCCATCGGCAAGGTCAGGCAGGATGCAACGAGGCCCAGCTTTATTGTTGTTTTCATGAAGCACTCCGATATTTTTATTATGTTTTTTTAAGCGCCCCGGCTCTCCCACGCCGGGGGTAAAGCGGGTCTCAGTCCTTGAGATGCAGCACAAACGATTCATACGGGCGCAGCGAGACCTGGCTCGAGCGCTGTGGGCAGTCGTCGTAGTTGCTGATCAGCAGGCGTTGCTCACTCGCCGCCGTCAGCAGGCCATCGGGCAGTTCGATCTGGCATGGCGTGCCGTAGAAGTTGTTCAGCACCAGCAGGCGTTCGCCGTGGCCTTCGCGCAGGTACGCCCAGACCTGGGTGTGCTGTGGCAGCAGTTGGCGATAAACGCCTTCCTGAATCAGCGGCTCATGCCGACGCAGCTTGATCAGCGCACGGTAGTGATGCAGTACCGATTGCGGGTCATCCAGCTCGCTTTGCACGTTGATCTGCGCGGCGTTGGCCGGGATGCCGATCCACGGTTCGCCGCGACTGAAGCCAGCGTTTTGCTCGGCATTCCATTGCATCGGTGTGCGGCTGTTATCGCGGGACTTCTGCATGATCGCCGCCATGCTCGATGCCTCGGACTCACCGGCCTCGCGCTTGAGCCGATAGATGTTCAGCGTCTCGACATCCCGGTATTGGTCGATGGTGTCGAAGCCCGGATTGGTCATGCCCAACTCTTCGCCCTGGTACACGAAAGGCGTGCCCTGGAGGAAGTGCAGCGCAGTGGCGAGCATCTTCGCCGAGACCACGCGGTGCTCGCCGTCGTCACCAAAACGCGAGACCACCCGCGGCTGGTCGTGGTTACACCAGAACAGCGCATTCCAGCCGCCACCGGCCTGCATGCCGAGTTGCCAGTCGGACAGAATCTGCTTGAGTTGCAGGAAGTCGAAGTCGGCCGCGACCCACTTCTGCAGGTTCGGATAATCGACTTTCAGGTGGTGAAAGTTGAAGGTCATCGACAGCTCTTTCGACTGTGGATTCGAATAACGAATGCAGTGCTCAAGGCTGGTGGACGACATCTCACCGACGTTGATCAGGTCATGCCCCTCGAACACTTCGCGGTGCATTTCCTTCAGGTATTCATGCACGTTCGGGCCGTCGGTGTAGAAGCGCCGACCGTCGCTGTTGTCTTCCGGAAAATCCGCCGGCTTGGAGATCAGGTTGATCACGTCCAGGCGGAAACCGCCCACGCCCTTGTCGCGCCAGAAGCGCATCAGCTTGAACACTTCGGCGCGCACCTTGGGGTTGTCCCAGTTCAGGTCGGCCTGGGTGTGGTCGAACAGGTGCAGGAAGTACTGGCCGGTCTGCGCCTCGTATTCCCAGGCCGAGCCGCCGAACTTGGATTCCCAGTTGTTCGGCTGGTCGCGCCAGATGTAGAAGTCGCGGTACGGGTTGTCGAGGCTGCTGCGGGCCTGCTGGAACCACTCGTGTTCGATGGAGGTGTGGTTGACCACGATGTCGAGCATCAGCGTGATGCCGCGCTTGGCGGCTTCGCTGATCAGCAGGTCGCAATCGGCCATGGTCCCGTAGCTCGGGTCGATGGCGTAGTAGTCACTGATGTCGTAGCCGTTGTCGCGCTGGGGCGAACGCAGGAACGGGGTGATCCACAGGCAGTCGACGCCCAGCCACTTCAGGTAATCGAGCTTGTCCACGATGCCCAGCAGGTCACCGGTGGCGTTACCCGCGTGGCTGTGGAAGCTTTTGGGGTAGATCTGGTAGATCACCGAATGTTGCCAGTTTTGCATGACGGGTTCCTTCAATCTGGAAATGCGATCAACTGTGGGAGCTGGCTTGCCTGCGATAGCGGTAGATCAGGCGACCCGGTAGCCAGGCCGGACAATTTTCATGCTCAACACACAGGTCAAAACAAACGGCACGACAATCGCGACGACCATGCCGATGACAAAACTTGGGATGTACTGCGGGATGATCGAGATGAACCCGGGCAAGCCACCCACGCCAATCGCCGAGGCCTGCACCTTGTTCAGCGAGAGGAAAATACTGCCCAGCGCCGAGCCGGTCAGCGCCGCGTAGAACGGAAACTTGAAGCGCAGGTTGACCCCGAACATCGCCGGCTCGGTGATGCCGAAGTAGGCGGAAATCGCCGAGGTGGACGCCATGCTCTTGTCCCGCGCATTGCGGCTCATGTAGAACACGCCGAGCGCCGCGCTGCCCTGGGCCAGGTTGGACATGACGATCATCGGCCAGATAAAGGTGCCGCCCTGGGTGGAGATCAGTTGCAGGTCCACGGCGAGGAACATGTGGTGCATGCCGGTGATCACCAGCGGTGCATACAGCAGGCCGAAGATTGCGCCGCCGACCATCGGCGCCAGGTCAAACAGGGTGACCACGCCTTCGGTGATCAGGATGCCGAGGTGGCGCGTCACCGGGCCGATGATCGCCAGCGCCAGTACGCCGGTGACGACGATGGTAGTGATCGGCACCACCAGCAACTGAATGGCATTCGGCACCCGTGCCCGCAGCCATTTCTCAATCACGCTCATCACGTAGGCGGCCAGCAGGATCGGCAGGATCTGGCCCTGGTAGCCGACCTTCTCGATCTTGAACCAGCCGAAAATATCGAAGTACGGCAGGCTCTGGCCGTCGAGGCCGGCGACCGCCTTGCCGTAGTTCCAGGCGTTGAGCAGATCGGGGTGCACCAGCATCAGGCCGAGGACAATGCCGAGGATTTCACTGCCACCAAAGCGCTTGGCCGCCGACCAGCCCACCAGCGCCGGCAGGAAAACGAACGAGGTGTTGGCCATCAGGTTGATCAGGCTCCACAGGCCATCCAGGTTCGGATAGGCGTCGAGCAGGGTCTTGTCCGCGATGAACATGCCCTTGGCGCCCATCAGGTTGTTCACCCCCATGAGCAAGCCGGCAATGATCAGTGCCGGCAAAATCGGCATGAACACATCGGAGAACACCCGAACCAGGCGCTGCATCGGGTTTATTTTGTCGGCGCTTTTCTGTTTCACGTCCGCGATGGTCGACGCGGCGAGGCCCGTTTGCTCACGCAGGGCGGCGTAGACTTTTTCCACTTCGCCGGGGCCGATCACGATCTGGAACAGGCCGCCGGTGAAGAACGAACCCTTGACCAGGTCGACCTGGTTCAGCTCGCCGCTGTTGGCCAGGCTCGGGTCCTTGAGGGCCAGGCGCAAGCGGGTCACGCAGTGGGCAGCTTGCTCAAGGTTGTCGCTGCCGCCGAGGTTCTTGAGAATCTCGCGGGCAATATTCGGATAGTCGTGGCTCATGCTTGGTATCCACTCTGGTTTTTTTTATTGGGCGGTCATAGGCAGCACGCCGAAGCCAAAAGTACTCGTCTGTACGAGTTAAAGCAATAACTCGTATGTACGAGTTTGAAAATGATTAATTTTCTGTTTTTTGAGTCAGAAATTTCCGAGTTCTACAATGGGTTGCATGGACAAACCCCATCGCTGCCACTAAGGTTCCTGCCTTGAACGCCAACGCGGCACAGAGCCCTTCCCCATGAGTAAATACAACCAGATCTATACCGATCTGCTTGCCAGCATCACCACCGAACGCCTGCAACGCGGCACGCGCCTGCCCTCCGAAACCGAACTGATGGACGCCTACCAAGCCAGCCGTGGCACGGTACGCCGGGCGATCGAGCAATTGCAGGAGCGCGGCTTCGCGCAAAAGATCCACGGCAAGGGCACCTTCGTGCTGTCACCCAACCCCATCGAGTTCCAGCTCGGCGGTATCGTCAGCTTTCGCGAGACCCACGCCGCCCTAGGCGACGACGTCAGTACCGAAGTGGTGGAGTTCAGCCAATTCCCACTGGAAGGCCCGTTGATGCAGCACATTGAGGCCGAAGCTGGCAGCTTGATCACCCGGGTCAAACGGGTGCGGCGGATCGATGGCAAACGGGTGATCCTCGACATCAACCACTTCGTCGCCGACCTGATACCGGGGCTGGATCGGGAGATTGCCGAGCAGTCGATCTATGCGTTTATCGAACAGACCTTGCAGCTGCAGATCAGCTATGCCCAGCGCACTATCGAAGCGCTGCCGCGGGGAAAGGACGATCAGACACACCTGGACCTCGAAGGTCAGAGCCATGTGATCGTGGTGAGCAACCAGACGTTTTTGCAGGATGGACGGCAGTTCGAGTACACCGAGTCGCGGCATACGCTGGATAAGTTTTACTTTTCGGATATTGCGCGGCGGTAGACAAACGCCAGAAACACAAAACCCCGGCACCAGGCCGGGGTTTTGTTATTCAGCGCTCACCTGCTACGGCAGGATCATTCCCACTCAATGGTCGCCGGCGGCTTGCTCGACACGTCATAAGTCACGCGCGAAATACCTTCGATCTCATTGATGATACGGCCGCTGACCGTCTCCAGCAGTTCGTACGGCAGGTGTGCCCAACGGGCGGTCATGAAGTCGATGGTTTCCACCGCACGCAGGGCAACAACCCAGGCGTAACGACGGCCATCGCCGACCACGCCAACCGATTTCACCGGCTGGAACACTACGAATGCCTGGCTGACCTTGTGATACCAGTCGGCCTTGCGCAGTTCTTCGATGAAGATGTGGTCGGCGCGGCGCAGCAGGTCGGCGTATTCCTTCTTCACTTCACCGAGGATCCGCACGCCCAGGCCCGGGCCCGGGAATGGGTGGCGGTAGACCATGTCGTACGGCAGGCCGAGTTCCAGGCCCAGACGGCGGACTTCGTCCTTGAACAGTTCGCGCAGTGGTTCGACCAGCTTGAGGTTCATTTCCTCAGGCAGGCCGCCCACGTTGTGGTGGGACTTGATCACGTGGGCCTTGCCGCTCTTGGCGCCGGCCGATTCGATCACGTCCGGGTAGATGGTGCCCTGGGCGAGGTACTTGATGTTGTCCAGTTTGTTGGACTGGGCATCGAATACGTCGATGAAGGTGCGACCGATGATCTTGCGCTTCTTCTCCGGGTCGGACTCGCCGGCCAGGTTGTTCAGGAACTGATCTTCAGCGTTGGCGCGGATCACCTTGACGCCCATGTTCTCGGCGAACATGGCCATCACTTGCTCGCCTTCGTGCAGGCGCAGCAGGCCGTTGTCGACGAAGACGCAGGTCAGTTGGTCGCCGATGGCCTTGTGCAGCAGCGCCGCAACCACGGAGGAGTCAACGCCGCCGGACAGGCCCAGCAGGACGTTGTCGGTGCCGACCTGGGCACGTACGTTGGCGATGGCGTCTTCAGCGATCTTCGACGGGGTCCACAGGGCTTCGCACTGGCAGATGTCGAGGATGAAGCGCGACAGGATGCGACCGCCTTGCTTGGTGTGGGTCACTTCCGGGTGGAACTGCACGCCGTAGTAGCCGCGCTCGTCGTTGAACATGCCGGCAATCGGGCAGCTCGGGGTGCTGGCCAGGATGTGGAAGTCTTCCGGCATCCGGGTGACCTTGTCACCGTGGCTCATCCATACGTCGAGGCCAAACAGGCCGTCGGCGTCGATGTGGTCTTCGATGCCGTCCAGCAGGCGGCTCTTGCCGACCACGTCGACACGGGCGTAACCGAATTCACGCAGCTCGGAACCTTCAACCTTGCCGCCCAGTTGCTCGGCCATGGTCTGCATGCCGTAGCAGATACCGAAGACCGGCACGCCCAGGTCAAACACCGCCTGCGGGCAACGCGGGCTGTTGGCTTCGTGCACGGACTCGGGGCCGCCGGCGAGAATGACGCCTTTTGGAGCGAATTCGCGAATCGCTTCGTCGTCCATGTCGAACGGATGCAGTTCGCAGTACACGCCGATTTCACGCACGCGGCGGGCGATCAGCTGAGTGTACTGGGAACCGAAGTCGAGGATCAGGATGCGGTGGGCGTGAATGTCGAGGGCCATGAGATCAGTCTCGTCTAATGAATCAGAAACAACTCGGGGCTGAATAAGACAGCCCCGGTTACTTAACTATTTGCTGGAAGCATCAACCTACGCGGTAGTTTGGCGCTTCCTTGGTGATCTGTACGTCGTGGACGTGGGACTCGGCCATGCCGGCACCGGTGATCCGCACGAACTCAGGCTTGGTGCGCATTTCTTCGATGTCGGCGCTGCCGGTGTAGCCCATCGAGGAACGCAGGCCGCCCATCAGTTGATGGATGATGGCGCTCAGGGTGCCCTTGTACGGAACACGCCCTTCAATGCCTTCCGGTACCAGCTTCTCGGCGCCCGCGGAGGAGTCCTGGAAGTAGCGGTCGGAAGAGCCTTGAGCCTGGGACATGGCACCCAGGGAACCCATGCCACGGTAAGCCTTGTACGAACGACCCTGGAACAGTTCGATCTCGCCCGGCGCTTCTTCAGTACCGGCGAACATCGAGCCCATCATCACGCAGGAAGCACCGGCGACGATGGCCTTGGACAGGTCACCGGAGAAACGGATGCCGCCGTCGGCGATCAACGGTACGCCAGTGCCTTCAAGGGCAGCGGCGACGTTGGCGATGGCGCTGATTTGCGGCACGCCTACACCGGCCACGATACGGGTGGTGCAGATCGAGCCAGGGCCGATACCGACCTTGACCGCATCGGCACCGGCTTCGGCCAGGGCCTTGGCGGCAGCGCCGGTGGCAATGTTGCCGCCGATCACTTGCACGTCAGGGAAATTCTGTTTGACCCAGCGAACGCGGTCGATCACGCCTTTGGAGTGACCGTGGGCAGTGTCGACCACCACCACGTCAACACCGGCAGCCACCAGGGCCGCTACACGGTCACCGGTGTCTTTGCCGGTACCGACCGCAGCGCCAACGCGCAGGCGACCTTGATCGTCCTTGCTGGCCAGCGGGTAAGCCTTGGCTTTTTCGATGTCGTTGACGGTCATCATGCCCTTGAGGGCGAATTTGTCGTCGACAATCAGTACGCGTTCGATGCGGTGCTTGTGCAGCAGCTCGCGCACATCGTTCTTGTCGGCGCCTTCCTTGACAGTAACGAGGCGCTCTTTAGGCGTCATCACTTCACGGACGGTGACTTCAAGACGGTTCTCGAAACGCACGTCACGGGAAGTGACGATGCCGACCAGGTCGCCATCGTGCAGCACCGGAACGCCGGAGATGTTGTGCAGGCGGGTCAGGTCGAACAGGTCACGAACGGTGGCATCGGCCTCGATGGTGATCGGGTCCTTGACCACACCGGCTTCGTAACGCTTGACCTTGCGAACTTCGGCAGCTTGCTGCTCGATGGTCATGTTCTTGTGGATGATGCCGATGCCGCCTTCCTGAGCCATGGCGATTGCCAAACGGGCTTCAGTGACGGTGTCCATGGCAGCGGAAACCAGAGGAATATTCAGCTCGATGCCACGGGTTAGGCGGGTCTTGAGACTGACTTCGTTAGGAAGCACCTCGGAATAACCGGGCACTAGGAGAATGTCGTCGAATGTCAGAGCTTCTTGGCTGATACGCAGCATCGCGGGGGCTCCCGAGCGGGAAAATGGAAGCGCGCCATTATAGTCAGACACCCCCTCGGGTTCAATGTAAAACTCTGACAAACTTGGTAATACTGATAGATGGATGATTTTTGCAGCACTGATCGTTCCCACGCTCTGCGTAGTAACGCCGCTTTGGACGCTCCGCGTCCTGGCCAGGGCGACGCGGAGCGTCACGGGAAGCGTTCCCACGCGGGAGCGTGGGAACGATCACATCGGATTAAAGTTCGACTTTGACCCAACTCATCTTCTGGTCCAGCCAGTCGGCAAATTCGTCGATAAAACTCTGCTTGAACCCCGCCTCCGCCCAGTTATTGAAGATGAATCCCAGGTTGGAAAAGCCGCATTCCTGCAGGAACAGGAAACCGTTGATGTCGTCCTCATGCCCACACAGCGGGCAGGTGAAGTTATCGGTGTGGCCGGGCATCCAGTCTTCCAGGCTTTCGAACAGGGCTTCGCCGACTTCCTTCAGGCACTCGGGACAGCCGGCCTCTTCCAGGAAGCCTTTGGCCGGGGTGTAGATGCAGCGCTTGTAGATGATCTCCAGGCCGTTGATCGGCTCGTTGAACGGCAGCGCGTCGGGGTGCAGCACCACGGCGCGGGCACCGTCGGCCAGGGCATAGCCCATGCGGTTGCCGGTGCGCCCGCAGGTAGTGAGTTCTTCCTTGACGATGTTCTTGCGCACCAGCCAGCGCACGATCGCCCGGGCGCGGGGTTCGTGGACGGGTAGCGTGGAGATTTTCGGGACAAGGATGCTTTGGGAATTCATGGGAGTCCTGCGGCGTGGCTACTGGCGCCTTCGCGAGCAAGCCCGCTCCCACAGGGGGAATGCGTTCCAAATGTGGGAGCGGGCTTGCTCGCGAAGAGGCCCTGAAGGCTGGCAGCTTAATCCCTGAAACAATCAGGTCAAGTACTCAAGTAACGGGCAATCAAGGCAATGCCACTGGCCAGCACCAGCCAGGTCACCAACCGCACGAACGCCTCGCGGGACATGCGCAGGGTCAACCGCCGCCCCGCCCACAGCCCGAGCGCCATGGCCGGCAACAGGCACACCGCCAACATCAACAAGGGTAGCTCGGCATACACGCCCGCGATCAGAAACAGGCTCAGGCGCACCACCGTGCTGCAACTGATCAACGCACTCTGGGTCGCCCGCGCGCCATCCTTGGGCAATCGGCTGTTGAGGTAGATCGCATACAGAAAGCCGCCACTGCCGAACAACGCGCCAAACAGCCCGCCGACAACCCCCATTGGAATCGCCCAGCCGGCTGCCATCTGCGTGGGCTTGGCCTTCACCGCCAGGCTGTAGATCGCATAGGCGCTGATAAACAGCCCCATCAACAGCAGCAATAAATCAGAGTGCAGGTTGAGCAGGAAGATCACCCCAAGGGTGCAGCCAATCGCCATGCACGGCAGTAGCCTGAACAACTCCGGTTTCACCACATCCCGGCGCGATTGCAGAAGGTTGCCGAAGGCCGCGACAAAATCCAGCAGCACCAGCAAGGGGATGATCTTCGACAGCGGCATGAACAGAATCAGGATCGGCCCCGCCACCAATGCGGTACCAAAGCCTGCAATGCCGAACACGATATACGCCAGGGCAATCGCCACGCCTATCACCAGCCAGTCCACACCGCCAAACGACCAATGACTCAACAGCTCGACCGGACTCATGACGTATTCCTTATTAGAGATGGCCATCACTTTAGCCATTGGCAAGCGTTGCGACTAATATCTTCAAAGCCCATCACTCATCTCGAAAAGGCATGACTTGTGATTTCCACCCGGCAATTGCGTTACTTCGTCGAAATCGCCGAGAGCGGCAGCTTCAGCGCAGCGGCCGAGCGGCTGTTTGTGGCGCAATCGGCACTGAGCCGGCAGATCAAGGAGCTGGAAAACCTGCTGCAAACGCCATTGTTCGAGCGTACAGCGCGCCAGCCACGGCTGACGGCTGCGGGCGAGGCTTTTTATCCGCGGGCACGCAACCTGCTGGGCGAACTGCTCAAGGCCAGTGAGATGGCGACGCAAGTGGGCAATGGACAGCTCGGCACGCTGCGGATGAGCCATTCGAGCACGGTGCCGATGAGTGGCCGCCTGCTGCGCGGCATCGGTGCCTGGCTGGAACGATGCCCGGGCGTGTCGATGGACATCGCCAAACTGTCCTCCGAAGCCCAGTTGGAAGAAATCGCCGACGGCCGACTGGAGGTCGGGCTGTTGCGCTTACCGGTGTTGCGCCAGCGCGAAGGCGTGCGCATCGTGCCTTTATATAGCGAAAGGCTGTTGCTGGCCGTGCCGCCGAACCACCGGTTGGCCGGGCACACATCCGGTATAGATTTGGCGCAACTGAAGAACGAAGCGTTTATCTCGATCCCTCACCCCCAGCGCGGAGGGCTGAGTTACCTGTCAGCCGAGTTGTGCATGCGTGCAGGATTTTTCCCCAAGGCGGCGCGGGTGATGTCGCGCAAGACCACGCAGTTACAGCTGATCCAGGCCGGATTCGGGATCGCCTTGCTGCCGGAATCGATGCAGGACATTGCGCCGGCCAACATCCATTTTTTACCCCTGGCCGATCCCGATTGCCAAAGCACCGTCGCCCTCGCCTGCCAGCAAACGCCGAGCGCGCTGGTGGAGCAGTTCTGTCAAACCCTGCACGAATGCCTATAAACTGCCGCCCATGATTAAAGATCCCTTTGCCCGTCTGGGCCTGGACCGCGAAGTCCTGACTGTCAGCCAGCTCAACGGCCGCGCGCGGGTGTTGCTGGAAGACGTGTTCACCAATATCTGGGTCGAAGGCGAGATCTCCAACCTCGCCCGCCCGGCCTCCGGCCACGTGTATTTCACCCTCAAGGACAGTGGCGCCCAGGTGCGTTGTGCGCTGTTCCGGCAGAACGCCGCCCGGGTGCGCCAGGCGTTGAAAGACGGCCTGGCGGTGAAGGTACGGGGCAAGGTCTCGCTGTTTGAGGGCCGTGGCGACTATCAGCTGATTCTCGACACGGTGGAGCCGGCCGGTGACGGCGCATTGCGCCTGGCCTTCGACGCGCTGAAGGAAAAACTCAGCGCCGAAGGCCTGTTCAGTGCCGAGCGCAAGGTGCCGCTGCCCGCACACCCACGGCGCATCGGGATTATCAGCTCGCCCACCGGTGCGGTGATTCGCGACATCATCAGCGTGTTCCGCCGCCGGGCGCCCAACGTGGAACTGACGTTGATCCCGACAGCCGTACAAGGTCGTGAAGCCGTGGCGCAGATCGTCCGTGCACTGAAGCTGGCCGATGCACGCGGCTTCGACGCGTTGATCCTGGCCCGTGGCGGCGGCTCGCTGGAAGACCTCTGGTGCTTCAACGAAGAAGCCGTGGCGCGTGCGGTGGACGCCTGCGTGACGCCCATCGTCAGCGCCGTTGGCCATGAGACCGATGTGTCGATCAGCGACTTTGTCGCCGACGTACGCGCCCCAACGCCTTCCGCCGCTGCCGAGCTGTTGGCGCCGGACTCCAGCCACCTGACTCGCCAGGTAGAGAACCTGCACCGCCGCCTGGTGATGCTGATGCGCAACCGCCTGACTCACGACCGCCTGCGCCTGGAAGGCATGGCTCGTCGCCTGCGTCACCCGGGCGAGCGCCTGCGCCAACAGGCCCAGCGCCTGGATGACCTGGACATGCGCCTGCGGCGTGCCTTCGAGCGCAGCCTCAACACCCGTCGCGAGCGTTTGATCCGCCTGGAAACCCGCCTCGCCGGCCAACACCCCGGCCGCCAACTGGCGCTGCTGCGCCAGCGCCTGGACAGCCTTGCCGAACGCCTGCCCCGTGCCATGCGCGAAGGCCTCAAGGCCCGTCGCCTGCAACTGCAAAGCCAGGTGCAGACGCTGCACGTGGTCAGCCCGCTGGCGACGCTTGGACGCGGCTACAGCATCTTGCTCGACGAACGCGGCCAGGCGATTCGCAACGCCGCGCAAACCCACACCGGCCAGCGCCTGACCGCGCGCCTCGGTGAAGGCCAATTGCAGGTACGGGTGGAAGACAACCACCTGACGCCCGTCACCCTCTCGTTACTGGATTGATTGATGCCACGCTTTTTAAGTTTGTTGATGCTGCTGTGCCTGACCTTTAACGCCCATGCCGACAGCTACATCACCCGCCTGCTGAACAAGCCGGTGCCCGGTGGCGTGGCGGTGGTCGACCTCGGTACTTCGGCCACGGCGCCCAAAGCCACCTACATGAACCGCCCAGTGCTGGTGGTGAAGGAGCAAAACAACTGGCTGGCGATTGTGGGCATCCCGCTGACGGTCAAGCCCGGCACCCAACGCATCACCAGCGGCAGCCAGAACCTGCCGTTTGTCGTGGGCTTCAAGAAATACCCCGAGCAGCACATCACCCTGAAGAACAAGAGCCAGGTGAACCCGGACCCGGCGCAACTCAAGCGCATCGAAGGCGAGCTGGCGGTCCAGCTCAAGGCGTATCGCAGTTTCAGCCCGAACACGCCGAGCAACCTGCTGCTGGACAAGCCGGTGAACGGGCCGCTGTCGAGCAAGTTCGGCGTACGACGTTTCTTCAATGGCGAGGAGCGGAATCCGCATTCCGGCCTGGACTTTGCCGTGGGCGCCGGCACGCCGATCAAGACCCCGGCAGCGGGCAAGGTGATCCTGACCGGCAACTACTTCTTCAACGGCAACACCGTGTTTGTCGACCATGGCCAGGGCTTTATCAGCATGTTCTGCCATATGTCGAAGATTGATGTGAGCGTGGGCCAGCAACTGGCTCGTGGTGCGGTGGTGGGCAAGGTCGGTTCCACCGGCCGGGCGACCGGGCCGCATATGCATTGGAACATCAGCCTGAACGACGCACGGGTGGATCCGGCGATCTTTATCGGCGCGTTTCAGCCCTGATGCTCAATTGCGCACCCTGCAAAGGGTGCGCAAACAAAACAACCCCGCGCACAATTCTCAACCATAAAATCTCGTTTTCCTCAGCAATAGCAGAACTTCTCTCAATTTTTTCCGACTGCTTGCCATCTTTCACCCTGGCGGTTAGGGTTGGACCTATGAAAACCTCTCACACCCTCATTCAGCTCCGCCAGCACCGCAGCCTGTGCCTAGTCAGCGCACGACTGCCAGGCTGAATCGATCTGCCTCGTCTTCCGCTTTATCCCCAATAACAGTTTTACGGCAGGCCGCCTTTTCTCGGCCCCTAGACAAAGGATTTCCCGATGAGCATGCTCAAAGACCCGTCTTCGAAGTACCGCGCGTTCCCGACCATTGATATCCCGGACCGTACCTGGCCTTCGAAAACCATCACCACCGCGCCGATCTGGTGCAGTTCCGACCTGCGCGACGGCAACCAGTCGCTGATCGAACCGATGGACGCGGTGAAAAAGCTGCGTTTCTGGAAGACCCTGGTCGCCGTCGGTGTGAAGGAAATCGAAGCCTCCTTCCCGGCCGCATCGCAAACCGATTTCGACTTCGTGCGCACCCTGATCGAAGACAATCACATCCCCGCGGACACCACCATCCAGGTGCTGACCCAGGGCCGTGAAGACTTGATCGCGCGCACCTTCGAATCCCTGCGCGGGGCGAAGAAAGCCATCGTTCACTTGTACAACGCCACCTCGCCGTCGTTCCGCCGCATCGTGTTCAACCAGGACAAGGACGGCATCAAGGCGATCGCGGTCAACGCGGCCAAGCTGTTCGTCAAATACGCCGCCCAGCAGCCGGAAACCCAGTGGACCTTCGAATACTCGCCAGAGACGTTCAGCGCCACTGAGCTTGAGTTCGCCAAGGAAGTCTGTGACGCGGTGATCGAGGTCTGGAACCCGACGCCTGAGCACAAGGTGATCCTCAACCTGCCAGCCACCGTCGAGTGCGCCACCCCGAACATCTATGCCGACCAGATCGAGTGGTTCGGTCGTCATATCAACCGTCGCGACAGCGTGATCATCAGCCTGCACACCCACAACGACCGTGGCACCGGCGTAGCCGCCACCGAGTTGGGCCTGATGGCCGGCGCCGACCGTGTCGAAGGCTGCCTGTTCGGCAACGGCGAGCGTACCGGTAACGTCGACCTGGTCACCGTGGCCTTGAACATGTACACCCAGGGCCTCGACCCTCAGCTGGACTTCTCCGACATCGACGGTATTCGCAAAGTTGTCGAAGAGTGCAACCAGATCCCGGTGCACCCGCGTCACCCGTACGTCGGCGACCTGGTTCACACCGCCTTCTCCGGCTCCCACCAGGACGCGATCCGCAAGGGCTTCACCCAGCAGAAAGACGACGCCTTGTGGGAAGTGCCGTACTTGCCGATCGACCCGGCCGACATCGGCCGCAGCTACGAGGCGGTGATTCGCGTCAACAGCCAGTCGGGCAAAGGCGGCATCGCCTACCTGCTGGAGCAGGAATACGGCATCAGCTTGCCGCGCCGCATGCAGATCGAGTTCAGCCAGGTGGTACAGGCCGAAACCGACCGCGTGGGCCTGGAGATGACCGCCGCGCAGATCTACAGCTTGTTGCAGCGTGAATACCTGCAAGCCAACATTCCTTACGCGCTGGTCAGCCATCGCTTGCAGGAAGAGAACGGCAACAGCTCGGTGGAAGTTGAAGTCTCCGGCAAGGGCCAGGGCGAAACCAACCTGCGCTGGCACGGCAAAGGCAACGGCGCCCTGGAAGCGCTGGTGGCCGGGCTGCCGATTGGTGTGGAGATCATGGATTACAACGAACATGCGATTGGCGCCGGCACCAATGCCAAGGCAGCGGCCTACATCGAGCTGCGAGTGAACGGTGAGCGTCCGGTGCATGGCGTGGGCATTGATGAAAACATCACCACGGCGAGCTTCAAGGCGGTGTTCAGCGCGCTGAACCGCTCGTTGAGCCAGCTGGAAGCGAAAGCGGCATAAACACGACCGCTGAAATGCGAAAGGCCCCGGGACGAGAATCCAGGGGCCTTTTTATTGGAATTTGTGGTGATTTTAAGGGCCTCTTCGCGAGCAAGCCCGCTCCCACATTTTGACCGCGTTCTTTCAGGTAGCGCAGGACGAATGTGGGAGCGGGCTTGCTCGCGAAGGCAATCTATAAGGCGGCGAAAATCCTTCAGGTGAACTCGAAGCTGTCCGCATCCAGGTTCGCCGGGAAGCGCGTGCGGTACTCCGCCAATTCCGCTGCGTCCAGGCACACCTGGAACACCCCGTCCGCCTCCCCTGCGCTCAGCAGGCTTTCGCCCTGGAAGTCCACGACCTGGCTGTCGCCGGTGTAGGCAAAGCCCTTGCCGTCCGTGCCCACCCGATTCACCGCCGCCACGTAGCACAGGTTTTCAATGGCCCGTGCCGGCAGCAGACGGTTCCAGTGCTGGCGACGTGCGCCCGGCCAGTTGGCGGTGTACAGCAGCAAGTCAGTGTCCTGGGCGTCACGACTCCACACCGGGAATCGCAGGTCGTAGCAGATCAACGGACGAATCCGCCACCCCTTGAGTTCGAACTGCACCTGGCGCTCGCCGGGGGTGTAGTGGTCGTGTTCACCGGCCATACGGAACAGGTGACGCTTGTCGTAGTGCAACACCTCACCATCCGGTCGCGCCCACAGCAGGCGGTTGCGGTGACTGCGGTCGGCGGCCTGGATGATCACGCTGCCGGTGATCACCGCGTTGTACTTCTTCGCCTGGGCCTGCAGCCATTGATGGGTGGGGCCGTTTTCAGGCTCGGCGAGGGTTTCCGATTCCATCGAGAAACCGGTGGTGAACATCTCCGGTAGCACGATCAGGTCGGCACCCTTGGCCTGTTCCAGCAACAGTTCAAAATGCTCCAGGTTGGCCTGGCGGTCGTGCCAGGCCAGGGTGGTTTGCACCAGGGCGATGTTCAGGTTGGGCAGTGCACTCAGATCACGCATAGTTTCTCGGCTGCTTGACGCAGCGTCTCCTCGCGTTTGGCAAAGCACAGTCGCACCAGGCGCTGGCCTTGCGGTGGGTTCTGGTAGAACACCGAGACCGGGATGGTTGCTACGCCATGCTCGCGGGTCATCCACAGCGACATGGCGACGTCATCCAGGTCCGGGCGAATCTGTGAGTAATCCACCAATTGAAAGTAGGTACCGGCCACCCGGGTAAAGCTGAAACGCGACGGTTCCAGCAGGTCGCAGAACAGGTCGCGCTTGGCTTGATAAAAAGCCGGCAGCTCCTCGACGTGTTCCGGGTGTTCGGCCATGAAGTCTGCCAAAGCGTACTGCAACGGGGTCACGCCGCAAAAGTTGACATATTGATGCACCTTGCGCAGCTCGGCGCTGAGGGCTGGCGGCGCGACCACGTAGCCGGTTTTCCAGCCGGTGACGTGGTAGGTCTTGCCGAACGAACTGACCACAAACGCACGCTGATACAGCTCTTCGTGGGCCAACACGCTGACGTGGGGCACACCGTCGAACACCAGGTGCTCGTAGACCTCGTCGCTGACCAGGTAGATGTCGCGGTCGCGGATCAACTCGGCCAACTGGTCCAGCTCGGCACGGCTGATCAGGGCACCGGTGGGGTTATGCGGGCTGTTGAGGATGATCATGCGGGTGCGCGGCGACAGCGCAGCGCGCAGTTGCTCGAAGTCCAGGGCGAAATCATCCAGGCCCAGTTGCACGTGTACGCAGCGACCGCCTGCCAGTTCCACAGAAGGCTCGTAGCTGTCGTAGGCCGGATCGAACACGATGACTTCATCACCGCTGCGGATCACCGCCTGGATCGCACAGAAGATCGCTTCAGTGGCGCCTGGGGTGATGGTCACTTCGCTGTCGGCATTCACCGTTGCGCCATAGCTGCGGGCGATCTTGGCCGCCACTTGCTGGCGCAGTACCGGCAGGCCGGTCATCGGGGCGTATTGGTTATGGCCCAGGGCAATGTGTCTGCCCACTCCTTCGAGCAACTCCTGGGGCCCGTTAAAGTCGGGAAAGCCCTGGGACAGGTTGAGCGCACCGGTTTCGGCAGCGAGTTGCGACATGGTGGTGAAGATGGTGGTGCCGACATTCGGCAGCTTACTGGTGATCATCGGTGCGCCCCTTGCGGTGAGCCCCAAGTTTTAAGCTGCATGCCGCGAAGGGTCAACCGCCAGGCACAAAAAAAGGGCTCTGAAAGAGCCCTTTTTCAACCGATCAGGATCAGCGCTTGTCGCGGCGCTTTTTGTCGGCCTTCTTGTGGTGCGTCATCATCCGGCGCTTTTTGTTTACCTGGCGGTCGGTGAGGCTGTTCTTGTTACCTTCGTACGGGTTCTCGCCGCCCTTGAACTCGATACGGATCGGCGTACCGACCAGTTTCAAGACACGGCGGTAGGTATTTTCCAGGTAACGCACGTAGGACTTCGGCACCTTCTCCAGCTGGTTACCGTGAATCACGATAATCGGCGGGTTGGCACCACCCAAGTGAGCGTAGCGCAGCTTGATGCGACGGTTGTTGACCATCGGCGGCGCGTGCTCGCTGACCGCATCTTCAAGAATCTGGGTCAGGCGGTTGGTCGGCCAGCGGGTAACCGCGGACTTGAACGAGTTCTGCACCGAGGCGTAGAGGTTACCCACGCCGGTACCGTGCAGTGCCGAGATAAAGTGGATATCGGCAAACTCGACGAAGAACAGACGACGCTGCAGTTCGACCTTGACGTAGTCGCGCTCGCTCGGCGTCATGCCGTCCCACTTGTTGATCGCAATCACCAGGGCGCGACCGGCTTCCAGGGCAAAGCCCAGCAAGTTCAGGTCGTGGTCTACCACGCCTTCGCGGGCGTCCATGACGAAGATCACTACGTTGGCGTCTTTGATCGCCTGCAGGGTTTTCACCACGGAGAACTTTTCAACTTCTTCGTGGATCTTGCCGCGCTTGCGCACACCGGCAGTGTCGATCAGCGTGTACTTCTCGTCGTTACGCTCGAACGGGATGTAGATGCTGTCGCGAGTGGTGCCCGGCTCGTCATAGACGATTACCCGGTCTTCACCGAGCATGCGGTTGACCAGGGTCGACTTGCCGACGTTCGGACGGCCGATGATCGCGATCTTGATACCGTCTTTTTCGCTTGGGCCAGGAATGCGCTTGGCTTCCTCGCCTTCGGCAACGATTTCTTCTTCGCCTTCGACTTCATCCACGTCATCACGCGGGAAGTCGCGCAGGGCGATTTCCAGCATCTGGGTGATGCCGCGACCGTGGGCACCGGCGATCGGGATCGCATCGCCCAGGCCCATCGGGCTGAACTCGGCGCGGGCCATTTCAGGATCGATGTTGTCGATCTTGTTGGCCACCACGTAGGAACGCTTGTTGCGCTTGCGCAGGTGCTCGCCAATCATCTGGTCTGCAGCGGTGTAGCCCGCGCGGGCGTCCACCAGGAACAACACGACATCAGCTTCTTCAATGGCCAGCAGCGACTGCTCGGCCATCTTTTCGTCCATGCCATGCTCGTCACCGGAGATACCACCGGTGTCGACAATAATGTAGGAGCGCCCTTGCCACTTTGCCTCACCGTATTGGCGATCACGGGTCAGACCGGACAAGTCGCCGACGATGGCGTCGCGAGTCCTGGTCAGGCGGTTGAACAAGGTGGACTTGCCGACGTTCGGTCGGCCCACCAGGGCGATTACGGGAACCATGCGGCTCTCCACTTCGTTATTTCAGAAAATACAAAAGCCGCTGCAAGGCAGCGGCTGGTGCTCGGGGCAGCGCTCGAAAGCGCCGCATGCCCTGCCGAAGCAGGGCCGCCTGGGAATTACCCCAAGCATAGTCAAACCATTACTTGATGGTCAGCGCTTCCAGTTTGCCGCTGTTGCCATACACGTAAAGCATGTTACCTACCACCAGCGGACGGGCACGCAGGCCGTCGCTGTCGATACGTTCGCGACCCACGAAGCGACCGTCCACCTGGCTCAGCAGGTGCAGGTAACCTTCAAAGTCGCCTACCGCCACGTAGCTGGAGAACACTTCCGGTGCCGACAACTGACGGCGGGCCAGGGAGTCGTTGCTCCACAATGCAGTGGTGGAACGCTCGTCGACACTTTCAACGGTGCCGGACGCCAGGCTTACGTAGACGCTGCCAAACCCTTGGGCGACACCGGCGTAGCTGGAAGCATCACGCTGCCAGTTGATCCGGCCGCTCTGCACGTCCAGCGCCGCAACACGGCCCTGATAAGTAGCGACGTAAAGGGTATCACCCGACAGCAGCAAGCCACCGTCGATGTCCACTACGCGGTCCAGTTCCGAACGACCTTGAGGAATCGCGACCCGGGTTTCCCAGGCCGGCACGCCGTTCTGGGTGTCCAGGGCGACCACTTTACCGGTCGACAGGCCTGCCAGTGCCAGGTTGCTGGTCACAACCGGACCGCTGGTACCGCGCAAGGTCAGGACCGCCGGCGTGCTGTCATACAACCAGCGCTGGTTACCGGTGGCGGCGTCGAGGCCGATCACACGGTCATCCTGGGTCTGCACGACAACCACGTCACCGTTGGTAGCCGGTGGCGAGAGCACTTCACTGGTCACGCGAGCGCGCCATTTCTCTTCACCGGTGCTCGAATCCAGTGCCACGACGTCGCCTTTCAGCGTGCCGAGCATCACCAGGCCAGAACCCACGCCAACGGCGCCGGACACAGGCAGTTCGAGGTCTTTCTTCCACTTGACGTCGCCGTTCATGCGATCCATGGAGACCACAACACCGGTGGAATCAGCGGCGTAGATAGTGTCACCGTCGATCGCCGGGACCATCAGGTTGTACAGATCGCCCTGACCGTCACCAATGGAGCGGCTCCACTGCTTTTGCAGGACCACTTCTTCCTTGAAGCTGGTCAGCTCGGCCGGAGGCAGTTCTTTTTTGCTGTTGCTGCTGCAACCCGCGGCCAAAACGGCCAGAGCCAGCAATGCTGCATGTTTCCAACGGATCACGTCACGCATCCCCTTTGGCCAAGTCGTCGAGCTTGATTTGTAAGCCACCGACCGCCGCTTCATCAGACAGCGCCGCCTTGGCTTTTTGGTACGCAGCATTGGCTTCGTCGGTACGACCCAATTGGACCAGGAGGTCGCCCTTGAGCTCTTCACGAGTGGCCAGGAATGCCTTGTCAGCATCGCCGTCGAGCAGTTTCAGTGCTTCGTCGGCCTTGTTCTGTGCCGCCAGTACCTGAGCCAGACGCTGACGTGCGATTTCACCCAGTGTCGGGTTGGCCGGCTTGTCGGTGATGGCTTTCAGCTCGGAGGCGGCGTCATCCAGCTTGCCGTTGTCGACCGCAACTTTTGCGACGAACAGGCTGCCGTATTGCGCGTAGGTGCTACCGCCGAATTCGCTCTTCAGCTTGCCGGCCAGGTCTGCAACCTGGGCCAGGTCAGGCTTGCCGTTTGGCGTCAGCGTGGTTTCCAGCAGTTGCTGATAGATAATCGAGGCGCCTTGCGACTGGTTAGCCTGATACTTGTGCCAGGCTTGCCAGCCGAACACCACTACTAAAGCCAGCAAGCCGCCAGTGACCAGGGGCTTGCCGTTGCGCTGCCACCAGTCTTTGAACTCGGCCAGCTGGTCATCATCAGTACTCGACACCCCAATACTCCTTAATCGCTAAATCGGCTGTTTGACAGCTTCAACCCTGCACGATGCAGGTGGCCAGGTGCGCTGCAAGCGCATCAAAGGCAATGCTTTGTTGTTCACCCTGACCACGCAGGGGTTTGAAACTTACCACTTGCTGGGCCAACTCATCATCACCCAGGATCAGTGCATACAACGCACCGCTCTTGTCGGCTTTCTTGAACTGGCTTTTGAAGCTGCCGGCGCCGGCATTGACTTGCAGGCGCAGGTTCGGCAGTTGGTCGCGCAGTTTCTCGCTCAGGGCCAGGGCAGCCAGTTCGGCCGCCTCGCCAAAGGCACAGAAGTACACGTCCACCTGACGGGAGATTTCTTCGGGAACCTGCTCCAGGGTTTCCAGCAGCAGGATCAGCCGCTCGATGCCCATGGCAAAACCTACGCCGGTGGTCGGCTTGCCGCCCATCTGCTCGACCAGGCCGTCGTAACGACCACCGGCACACACCGTGCCCTGGGCGCCGAGCTTGTCGGTGACCCACTCGAACACGGTCTTGCTGTAGTAATCGAGGCCACGCACCAGTTTCGGGTTGATGACGTAAGGAATACCGGCTGCATCCAGGCGAGTCTTGAGGCCCTCGAAGTGGATACGGGACTCGTCGTCCAGGTAGTCGGCCATTTTCGGCGCGTCCACCAGTACGGCCTGGGTCTCGGCGTTCTTGGTGTCCAGTACCCGCAGCGGGTTGGTTTTCAGGCGACGCTGGCTGTCTTCGTCCAGCTTGTCCAGGTGGGCCGACAGGAATTCCACCAGGGCTTCGCGGTAGCGGCCCCGGGATTCGCTGGTGCCCAGGCTGTTGAGTTCAAGCTTGACCGCATCGCGGATGCCCAGCATGCCCCACAGGCGCCAGGTCAGCACGATCAGCTCGGCGTCGATGTCCGGACCGTCTAGGTTGAAGACTTCCAGGCCGATCTGGTGAAACTGGCGATAACGGCCTTTCTGCGGACGCTCGTGGCGGAACATCGGTCCGATGTACCAGAGCTTCTGCGGCTGGCCACCGCCGGTGAGGCCATGTTCGAGCACCGCACGCACACACGCGGCAGTACCTTCCGGACGCAGGGTCAGGGAGTCACCGTTGCGGTCTTCGAAGGTGTACATCTCTTTTTCGACGATGTCGGTCACTTCACCGATGGAGCGCTTGAACAGCTCGGTGAACTCGACGATCGGCATGCGGATCTGCTTGTAACCGTAGTTATCCAGCAGGCGCGCGACTGTGCCCTCGAAGTAGCGCCACAGGGGCGTCTGCTCAGGCAGGATGTCGTTCATGCCACGAATGGCTTGCAGAGACTTGCTCACATCAAATCCTTAAATTCGTTCGATCAGCCGCGCGCGATAACCGCTGCGTCAGCTTCGACCTTTTCGGCCGCTTTCTGGCGGATCAGCCGTTCCAGCTCATCCACCAGATTGTCATTCGTCAATTTCTGCGACGGCTTGCCGTCGATGTAAATCAGGTTTGGCGTACCACCGGTCAGGCCCACATGGGCCTCTTTGGCCTCACCCGGCCCGTTGACCACACAGCCGATCACCGCGACATCCAGCGGCACCAGCAGGTCTTCGAGGCGTACTTCCAGTTCGTTCATGGTTTTCACCACGTCGAAGTTCTGCCGCGAGCAGCTCGGGCAGGCAATGAAGTTGATGCCACGGGAACGCAAATGCAGGGATTTGAGAATGTCGTAACCGACTTTCACTTCCTCTACCGGGTCTGCCGCGAGGGAGATGCGAATAGTATCGCCAATCCCGTCGGCCAGCAGCATACCGAGACCCACCGCAGATTTCACTGTGCCTGAGCGTAAACCGCCGGCTTCAGTGATACCCAGGTGCAGCGGCTGGACGATTTCCTTGGCCAGCAGGCGGTACGCTTCTACCGCCATGAACACGTCGGAAGCCTTTACGCTGACCTTGAAGTCCTGGAAATTCAGGCGTTCAAGGTGTTCTACGTGGCGCAGCGCGGACTCGACCAGTGCGGCCGGCGTCGGCTCGCCGTACTTCTTTTGCAGGTCTTTTTCCAGGGAGCCGGCGTTGACGCCGATGCGGATTGGAATCCCGCGATCACGGGCGGCATCCACCACGGCGCGAACCCGGTCTTCACGGCCGATGTTGCCCGGGTTGATCCGCAGGCAATCGACGCCCAACTCGGCCACGCGCAACGCGATCTTGTAGTCGAAGTGGATATCGGCGACCAGCGGCACCTTGACCAGTTGCTTGATGCGGCCAAAGGCTTCGGCAGCGTCCATGTCCGGTACGGAAACCCGCACGATGTCGACGCCCGCCGCTTCCAGGCGGTTGATCTGGGCGACAGTGGCCGCCACATCATTGGTGTCGCTGTTGGTCATGCTCTGTACTGCGATGGGGGCATCGCCGCCCACCGGCACCGAGCCGACCCAGATCTTGCGCGATACGCGACGTTTGATTGGAGATTCGCCGTGCATGACTTTATTGTCCCAACTTGAGGCGAGCAGTCTCGCCACTGGTGAACGGCGCCACGTCCACAGGCTGGCCGTTGTAGGCCACTTGCGCGCCACGGGCAAAGCCCAGACGCAGCGTCAAAGGAGGCTTGCCGCCCTGGTCAAGTGTATCTCCCTTACGCTTCAGACCACTGAACAGCACCTTGCCGTTGCCATCGGAGACTTGCGTCCAGCAGTCAGCGACGTAGGTAATTTGTACTCGGCCATCACCGGCGATCAGTACCGGGGTGGTTGGCGCGGAAATCGCCGGGGCGACGGGAGCCGTTGTTGCCGGAGCCTGCGCCGGTACTGCTGGCGTTGCTGGCGTTGCTGGCGTATGAGCTGGAGCAGCAGGCGTCACTGCAACCGCTGGAGCGGGTGCGACGGGTGCCACTGCGGCGGCAGTACCTGCTTCGGGCGCAGGCTGCTCGGCGCTTGGCTCTGCCTCAGGCGCCGCCTGACCCTGGGCCACGGCCTGGTCTTCCGGCTCATCCAACGGATGAATCTGGGTGGTGCCGTCGGCGCTTTCGACTTCGACGTGCTCCATGGCGTTGCTGGACAAGTCCTTGCCACGCTGGGCGGTCTGATCCTGCCACCATACAAAACCACCGCCGATCACGGCGATGAGCAGCAACAGGCTGACAATGCGCAAAATGGTGTGGGAAACCCGCACAGGCTCTTCAATGCGGCCAAGACCATGGACATTGCTGCCCTGGGAATCGGTACCGGTGATTTGGTCGAATTCCTGGACCAATGCAGCCTGGTCGATACCCAGCAACTTCGCGTAGGCGCGGATATAGCCGCGGGCAAAGGTATGCCCTGGCAGCTTGTCGAATGCGCCAGCTTCAAGGTTGCCCAATGAAGTCGTGGTCAAATTGAGCTTGAGGGCCACTTCTGCCAGCGACCAACCATTGCTTTCGCGGGCCTGACGCAAGGTCTCGCCTGGGTTTCCACGATTAGCTGCTACAACTTCCGGGTGCGCCGCTTTCATCATTGCTCCGACAGGTATTGCTGATATTCCGGCGTACCGGGATAGAGTCGTTCGAGTTGCTGGCCAAAACGTGCGGCCTTGTCGCGTTCTTCATGAACCGTCGCCAGGCGCACACCGAGCAATAGACTACGTGCATTTTGCCCGCTCAGCAGGCTAAAACGCTCGTAATAGTCACGTGCCGGCACATAATGCCTGTCTTCGAAGGACAACTCAGCCATTTCGAGCAAGGCCCGTGGCTGGCGCTGGTTCAGGTGCAGGGCTTTTTCCAGTTGCTGGCGTGCGGTGTCGCGCTGGCCGAGAAGCATTGAGGTCACCCCCAGGTTCTCGAAAACCCGCGAACGCTCAGGATAGAGGGTATCGGCCGCAGCCTGCTGGAAATATTCGGATGCCTGGGCATAACGTTTCTGCGCAAACAAAAAACTGCCGTAGTTATTCAGCAGTCTTGGATCACCAGGGCGTGTGGCCAGGGCCTTTTGGAAATATTGATCGGCCAATTCGGGCTCGGCCTGGGCCTGGAACACCAAGGCCAACGCAGCATTGGCGTCGGCGTCGCTGCCATCCAGCTCGAGGGCTTTTTTCAGCGGCACCTTGGCCTGTTCGGTCATCCCTTGCTGCAAGTACCCCAAGCCCAGCTGCACATAGGCAGCTCGCGCTTCGTCACGGCCCTTGCCGGTTTGCAACGGGCTGTCATGGCCCGATGAAACACAGCCAGCCGCGAGGCTGGCAACAAGCAAAAGCAGCGCAAGGCGCAAGGGCATAGAGATCCTCTCTCAGGTTCGAGTCGCGGCGCTTTGCGGCATATCGTCGGCGGCACTCAATTCACGCACGGCGATATAACGTTCGCTGCGACGGGTGCGATCCAGCACCTGTCCTACCAATTGGCCACATGCCGCATCGATGTCTTCGCCGCGGGTGGTGCGCACGGTGACATTGAAGCCTGCATGGTGCAGTTGATCCTGGAAACGGCGGATGGCGTTGTTGCTCGGCCGCTCATAGCCAGAATGGGGAAACGGGTTAAACGGAATCAGGTTGATCTTGCACGGTACGTTCTTGAGCAACTCGATCATCTCGACCGCGTGCTCGACCTTGTCGTTGATGTCCTTGAGCATGGTGTACTCAATGGTCAACACACGCTTTTCGCCCAAGGTCGCCATGTAACGCTGGCAAGATTCGAGCAGCATCTTAAGCGGATACTTCTTGTTGATCGGCACCAATTGGTTACGCAATGCGTCATTCGGTGCGTGCAGCGACAACGCCAGGGAGACGTCGATGTGCTTGGCCAGCTCATCGATCATCGGTACCACGCCGGAGGTCGACAGGGTCACGCGGCGCTTGGAGATACCGTAGCCCAGGTCGTCCATCATCAGGTGCATGGCCGCGACAACGTTGTCGAAGTTCAGCAGCGGCTCGCCCATGCCCATCATCACCACGTTGGTGATGGCACGGTCGGCGGTCGCCGGGATGCTGCCGAACGATTTATTGGCAATCCACACCTGGCCGATGACTTCGGCGGCGGTGAGGTTGCTGTTGAAACCTTGCTTGCCGGTGGAGCAGAAACTGCAGTCCAGGGCACAGCCTGCCTGGGACGAAACGCACAGAGTGCCGCGTTTGCCCTGGGGAATGTACACGGTCTCGACGCAGCTGCCGGACGCCACGCGCACCACCCACTTACGGGTGCCGTCGGTGGAAATGTCCTCGCTGACCACTTCGGGGCCGCGAACTTCGGCAATGGCCTTGAGCTTGTCGCGCAGGGCCTTGCTGACGTTCGTCATGGCGTCGAAATCATCGACGCCAAGATGGTGAATCCACTTCATTACCTGAGCGGCACGAAAACGCTTCTCCCCGATTGAGTCGAAGAATTTTTCCATTTCCTGTTGAGTCAGACCCAGCAGGTTGGTTTTTGCAGTCAATGTAGTCATGGATTCACCTTCGCTCTTTTAAGCCAATGCTTAGCGAGCGGTTACTTCAGTAGCAGCGAAAAAGTACGAGATTTCGCGGGCAGCAGCGGCTTCGGAGTCCGAACCGTGAACGGCGTTGGCGTCGATCGATTCAGCGAAGTCAGCACGGATGGTGCCGGCAGCAGCTTCTTTAGGGTTGGTAGCGCCCATCAGCTCACGGTTCAGAGCGATAGCGTTTTCGCCTTCCAGAACCTGAACAACAACAGGGCCGGAGATCATGAAGGCAACCAGGTCGCCGAAGAAACCACGAGCGCTGTGCTCAGCGTAGAAGCCTTCAGCTTCAGCCTTGGACAGTTGCTTGAGTTTCGAAGCTACAACCTTCAGGCCGGCTTTTTCGAAACGAGTGGTGATCTCGCCGATGACGTTTTTTGCAACAGCGTCAGGCTTGATGATGGAGAAAGTACGTTGAACAGCCATGGTGTAACTCCAGAAACGGTAATTTGCGAAAAATTAAACCCGCGAATTATACGCGGGTTCTTGGGTATTGCCTAACTGCGTAAAAAGGCGATTCAGTCTGCTTCTTCGATCCACAGGCCTTGTATCGCCTCAAGAACCTTTTCGCCACCCCGATCCGGGATGTCGTCAAATTCCGGCAGCTGCATCACCAGGTTGCGCAACTTGACGAAGTTCACCGACAGAGGATCGACATCCGGGTGAGCTTCAGCAAGTTGTATAGCGATTTCTTGTACATCAACCCATTTCAGGCTCATGACATTTCCTTGAATCAATGCGGCGCTTCGGCGGCATGGTTGAGCGAATACTTCGGAATCTCGACGGTGAGGTCTTCTGTTCCCACTTTTGCCTGACAGCTCAATCGCGACGTCGGCTCAAGGCCCCACGCCCTATCAAGATAGTCCTCTTCCAGCTCATCAGCCTCTTCCAGGCTATTGAAACCTTCGCGAATGATGCAATGGCACGTGGTACAGGCGTTAACGCCGCCGCAGGCGCTTTCGATCTCGATGTGGTTATCGTGAGCGACTTCGAGAATGGACTTGCCGGTCTCAGCCTCCACAACCATACCGTCCGGGCAATGCTCGGCGTGTGGCAGAAAAATGATCTGCGGCATCAGTTAATCCTCAAGTTCGTTCAAGTTGCGGCCCGCCAGGGCGGCTTTCACCGTCTGGTCCATGCGACGGGCGGCAAAGGCATCGGTCACTTGCGACAGGCGCTTGGTCTGTTGCTCGATGGCGTAACCATCGGTGCCTTTCATCAATTCAGCCAGTTCCTGCATTTGCAGGTCGATGACCATGCGCTCTTCGGCATCCAGCAGACGCTCGCCGTCAGCTTCAAGGGCGCCCTGCACCGCTTCGAGCAGGCGCTGGGCGTCGACTTGCTGCTCACGCAGCACGCGGGCGACCTTGTCGTCACCGGCGTACTGGAACGAATCCTTGAGCATCTTGGCGATTTCGCCGTCGGTCAGGCCGTAGGACGGCTTGACCTGGATGCTGGCTTCAACGCCGGAGGCCAGTTCGCGAGCGGCAACGCTGAGCAAGCCGTCGGCGTCGACCTGGAAGGTCACGCGAATCTTCGCCGCACCAGCCACCATCGCCGGAATGCCGCGCAATTCGAAGCGCGCCAGGGAACGGCAGTCGCTGATCAGCTCACGCTCGCCCTGCAGCACATGAATCATCATGGCCGTCTGACCATCTTTGTACGTGGTGAAGTCCTGGGCGCGGGCAACGGGGATGGTGGTGTTGCGTGGAATCACCTTCTCCATCAGGCCGCCCATGGTTTCCAGCCCCAGGGACAACGGGATCACGTCGAGCAGAAGCAGTTCGCCACCATCACGCTTGTTACCGGCGAGGGTATCGGCCTGGATCGCGGCACCAATGGCCACCACTTGATCCGGGTCGATTTCAGTCAGCGGCTGACGGCCGAAGGCTTCAGCGACCGCCTCACGAACACGCGGCACGCGGGTCGAACCACCCACCATGACCACGGCGACCACGTCTTCCAGCTCGACACCGGAATCACGCACGGCGCGGCGGCAGGCTTTCAGGCTGCGGGCGACCATCGGTTCGATCAACGAATCGAACGCTTCGCGGGTCAGTTGAGCCGACCAGCTACCGTAGGAAACTTCAACCGACGCAGCGTCAGTCAGCGCTTCTTTGGCGGCACAGGCAGTTTGCAGCAAATTACGTTGCGCACCCGGGTCCAGGTCGGCAGACAAGCCGGCACTGGTGATGATCCAGCCAGCAATGGCGTGATCGAAGTCATCGCCACCCAGAGCGGTATCGCCACCGGTAGCCAACACTTCGAAGACACCGCCGGTCAGGCGCAGGATCGAAATATCAAAGGTACCGCCGCCCAGGTCGTAAATAGCCACCAGGCCTTCGGCGTGCTGATCCAGACCGTAAGCCACAGCGGCTGCGGTCGGCTCGTTGAGCAGGCGCAGCACGTTCAGGCCGGCAAGTTTCGCCGCATCCTTGGTGGCCTGGCGCTGAGCGTCATCGAAATATGCAGGAACAGTAATCACCGCACCTACCAGTTCGCCACCCAAGGTGGTTTCGGCGCGCTGGCGCAAGACCTTGAGGATATCGGCCGACACTTCCACCGGGCTTTTCGGGCCCTGGATCGTGTCGATGAACGGCATATGTGATTCGCCGCCGACAAAGCGGTAGGGAAGCTGGTCGCCCAGCTGCTTGACGTCGGACAAACCACGACCCATCAAGCGCTTGACCGACAGCACGGTATTCAAAGGATCGGTAGACGCCGCCAGCTTGGCCGACTCGCCCACTTCGGTGCGGTCAGCGTGATAACGCACGGCAGACGGCAGGATGACCTGGCCATCCGCGTCGGGCAGCGGCTCGGAAAGACCGCTGCGCAATGCAGCGACCAGCGAATTGGTAGTGCCCAAGTCAATCCCGACCGCCAGACGACGCTGGTGCGGTTGAGGACTTTGACCGGGTTCGGCGATCTGCAGTAGGGCCATGGTAATCAGGACTTATCTGTATATCAGGCGTGCAACCTGGGCGGCACTGGGTTAATCGTCGAGGCGCTCTTCTAACTGGCGCACTTCGTAGGTGAGCTTGTCGAGGAACTGCATGCGCCGCATCAGGCGTTCGGCCTGTTCACGTTGCGCTGCATCATCCCAACAGGCTGCGAAGCTTTCGTTGAGTTCATCCTGGGCCACTTTCAGACGGCGCTTGAACACTGCGACTCCGGCCAGATCAGCCTCGTCCTGCAGTTCTTCAAGCTCCTCGCGCCATTGCATCTGCTGCATCAGGAAATCAGGGTCCTGGACCGTGACTTCAAGCGGCAGCTCGCGACCGCCCATCGCGAGCAGGTAGCGCGCGCGTTTGGGAGGGTTCTTGAGCGTCTGATAGGCTTCGTTGAGGCTGGCTGATTGCTCCAGCGCCAGGCGTTGCTCACGCTCGGAAGCGTCAGCGAAGCGGTCCGGATGCACCCCACGCGCCAATTCACGGTAGCGCGTGGCAAGCTGTTCAAGGTCCAGTCGAAAACTCGGCTGCAGCTCGAACAAAGCGAAATGACAAGGAGTACCCACGATCAGCCTCAGATGTTGAAGCTTTCGCCGCAGCCACATTCACCGCGTACGTTGGGGTTGTTGAACTTGAAGCCTTCGTTCAACCCTTCCTTGACGAAATCGAGTTCGGTGCCGTCCAGGTAGGTCAGGCTTTTCGGGTCGATGATCACTTTTTCGCCGTGACTCTCGAACACCTGATCTTCCTCGACCACCTCGTCGACAAACTCCAGCACGTAGGCAAGGCCGGAACAGCCCGTGGTGCGAACACCCAGACGAATCCCCTCACCTTTACCGCGCCCATTCAGGGAGCGGCGAATGTGCTGCGCAGCCGCTTCTGTCATGCTGATAGCCATCGTGACTCCTTACTCGTCGCCAAATTGCTTAGATCAAGCCTTTCTTCTGCTTGTAGTCGCGAACGGCCGCCTTGATGGCGTCTTCTGCGAGTACCGAGCAGTGGATTTTCACTGGCGGCAAGGCCAGCTCTTCGGCCAGCTGGGTGTTGCTGATAGTCACAGCCTCATCCAGGGTCTTGCCTTTCATCCATTCGGTCGCCAGGGAGCTGGAGGCGATGGCCGAACCGCAACCGTAGGTCTTGAACTTGGCGTCTTCGATAACGCCAGCTTCGTTGACTTTGATCTGCAGGCGCATAACGTCGCCGCACGCCGGAGCGCCGACCATGCCGGTGCCGACATCAGGGTCTTCCGCGTTCATCTTGCCGACGTTGCGCGGGTTTTCGTAGTGGTCGATGACCTTTTCGCTGTAAGCCATGGTACTGAATCCTCACTCATCAGGGCCGCTCTGGAGCCCTGTAAACACGCCTGCGTTTTCCGCCACGTCTTTACAGAGCCTTTTGGGTGGCGGCTTCTATATTTAGTGTGCCGCCCACTCGATCTTGGAAATGTCGACACCGTCCTTGTACATGTCCCACAGCGGGGACAAGGTACGCAGCTTGGTGACGGCCTCGCAGACTTTCTGCGCGGCGTAGTCGACTTCTTCTTCGGTGGTGAAACGGCCGAATGTAAAGCGGATCGAGCTGTGAGCCAGTTCGTCGTTGCGGCCCAGGGCGCGCAGGACGTAAGACGGCTCAAGGGAAGCCGAGGTGCAGGCCGAGCCGGACGAAACCGCCAGGTCCTTGAGCGCCATGATCAGCGACTCGCCTTCGACGTAGTTGAAGCTCAAATTCAGGTTGTGCGGTACACGGGCGGTCATGCTGCCGTTGATGTACAGCTCTTCAAGGTGCTCGACCTGCTTGTAGAAGCGATCGCTCAGGGCCTTGATGCGCACGTTTTCGGCAGCCATGTCTTCCTTGGCCACACGGAACGCTTCGCCGATGCCGACGATCTGGTGGGTCGCCAGGGTGCCCGAACGCATGCCGCGCTCGTGACCGCCGCCGTGCATGGTGGCTTCGATACGTACGCGAGGCTTGCGGCTCACGTAGAGGGCGCCGATGCCTTTAGGGCCGTAGGTCTTGTGGGCAGAGAACGACATCAGGTCGACTTTCAGTTTCGACAGGTCGATATCGACCTTGCCGGTGGACTGAGCAGCGTCGACGTGCAGCAACACGCCCTTGGAGCGGGTCAGCTCGCCGATGGCGGCGATGTCGTTGATGGTGCCGATTTCGTTGTTCACGTGGATCACGGAAACCAGGATGGTGTCTTCACGCATCGCGGCTTCGATCATCGCCGGGGTCACGATACCGTCGGTGGTTGGCTCGAGGTAGGTAACCTCAAAACCTTCACGCTCCAGTTGGCGCATGGTGTCGAGGACAGCCTTGTGCTCAATCTTGGTGGTGATCAGGTGTTTGCCTTTGGTCGCGTAGAAATGCGCCGCACCCTTGATTGCCAGGTTGTCGGACTCGGTGGCACCGGAGGTCCAGACGATTTCACGTGGGTCGGCATTCACCAGGTCAGCGACCTGGCGACGAGCGTTTTCCACTGCTTCTTCGGCTTTCCAGCCGAAAACGTGGGAACGGGACGCCGGGTTACCGAAGTTTCCGTCAACCAGCAGGCATTCGCTCATCTTTTGCGCGACACGCGGATCAACCGGGGTGGTCGCTGAGTAATCAAGGTAAATCGGCAATTTCATGGACTTTCTCCTAAATCAGGCTGGCTGGCGTGCCGTTAGCTCTTCGGCTGTCACTCGACGGCGGACGCTTCAATCTTGTCCAGACGCGGCGCCTTGGTGTTGCAACGGCGCTGGTCCTGACGCTGGGCTACTTCTTGCACCTCACGGCGAGTCACAAGATCAGCCAAGCTGATACCACTCAAAAACTCATGGATCTGCAGGCTCAGGTCACACCACAAGTGGTGCGTGAGGCAGGTGTCACCAGCGTGGCAATCACCCAGCCCCTGGCATTTGGTGGCATCGACGGATTCATTCACCGCGTCGATCACCTGGGCGACCTGGATGCCCTGCATGTCGCGGGACAATTGATAGCCGCCGCCTGGACCACGAACGCTGGAAACCAGATTGCTGCGGCGCAACTTGGCGAACAACTGCTCGAGGTAGGACAGGGAAATGCCTTGGCGCTCGGAGATATCGGCCAGGGACACCGGCCCATTTTGCGCGTGCAAGGCCAGGTCAAGCATGGCGGTCACCGCGTATCGGCCTTTTGTAGTCAGTCTCATGGACAAGTACCAAGGTGTTTCAGAATGGGAGCAAGTATGCGATTCCCGAGTATTTAAGTCAACTATAAGACCTAGTACTTTAGTCAGGAATACCCGTAAAAAGGGCGCGCGAATCATAGCAGGGCGGGACGGGATGGACCAGCGGGAACAGGGCCAAGCGGGAATTCGGGACTAATGAAGGTCAAAATGTGGGAGCGGGCTTGCTCGCGAATGCGGTGATTCAGTCAATATATTCGGTGACTGACGCGCAGCTTTCGCGAGCAAGCCCGCTCCCACATGGGTTTTGCAGTGATTGCGAGACTTCAGCCAGCCTTGGTGGCGGCACTTTCGTCCTTGATCTCGGCAAAGTCTTCCTTGCGCAGCTCAGGCAGATCCTTGGCGCAGTAGCTGCTGCCGAGGTCTTTCAGGGCGCCGCACATACCGTCCAGCTTGCCGTCCACCGCTTGCAGGTGATCCAGCAACTGACCGATGGCACGCGCTACCGGGTCAGGCATGTCTTCGCTGACGCCATAGGCATCGAAGCCGATCTTCTCGGCCATGGCCTTGCGCTTGGCTTCCTGCTCATCACCCACTTCCGGCTTGACGATGATCCGCCCGGGAATGCCGACAACCGTTGCGCCAGGCGGTACAGCCTTGGTCACCACAGCATTGGAGCCGACCTTGGCGCCCGCACCCACGGTAAACGGACCGAGCACCTTCGCGCCCGCCCCGACTACAACGCCATCTTCCAGCGTAGGGTGGCGCTTGCCTTTGTTCCAGGTTGTGCCACCCAGGGTCACGCCCTGGTACAGGGTCACGTCATCACCAATCTCGGCGGTCTCGCCGATAACGATGCCCATGCCGTGGTCGATAAAAAAGCGGCGGCCGACCTTGGCGCCCGGATGAATCTCAATCCCGGTCAACCAACGGCCGAAGTTCGACACCAGCCGCGCCAGCCATTTCCAGCCCATGCCCCACAAGGCGCCGGACAGGCGATGGATCCAGATCGCGTGCATGCCCGGGTAGCAGGTCAGCACTTCAAAGGCGTTGCGCGCCGCCGGGTCACGGTGGAAAACACTCTGGATATCTTCTCGCAAACGCTCGAACATTTTTAATCCTTCCGCTTAAGAAGCTCGCCACGGGCCGCTTTCTGGGTTTCCGTGAGGATGCCACGCAATATATTCATTTCTGCCCGGCTGACCGAGCTGCGTCCGTATAGCCGGCGCAGACGCGCCATCAAGTGCCGCGGTTTTTCCGGATCGAGGAACTCGATGGCCACCAGGGTTTGCTCCAGGTGCTCATAGAATCGCTCCAGCTCGTCCATGGTGGCCAGTTCGCCACTCTTGGTCGATGCAACCTCGTCCTTTTCAACCTTGCTTGGCTGGCCTTCAGCGGCCAGCCAAGCCATGCGCACTTCATAGCTCAACACCTGCACCGCTGCCCCGAGGTTCAGCGAACTGAACTCGGGGTCTGATGGGATGTGCACGTGATAATGACATCGCTGCAGCTCTTCATTGGTCAGGCCGGAGTCTTCACGGCCGAATACCAAGGCGATTTCAGCGCCGCCGGCGGCCTCTTCCACGACTTTGGTCCCGCATTCGCGAGGATCCAGCAGCGGCCAGGGGATGCGACGGTCGCGAGCGCTGGTGCCGAGCACCAGGTTGCAGCCGACCAGGGCGTCTTCCAGGGTGGCAACGACCTGGGCTTTTTCGAGGATGTCATTGGCGCCGGACGCGCGCGCATCGGCCTCGTGGTGCGGGAACACCCGCGGCTCCACCAGCACCAGGCGCGTCAGCCCCATGTTCTTCATGGCTCGCGCCACGCCGCCGATATTGCCGGGATGACTGGTATTGACGAGGACGACACGGATGTTTTGCAGCAAGGGAGGCGCTCTCGGACACGGGAAAGGGGAGCAAATCTTACAGAACAGCCTAAGGTTATGCCATGAAAGGTAACGTCGTCCTTCACCTGAAGAAAGTTTCTGCTAGAATGCTCGGCTTTCTTTAACAACCTTAGGTGACACATCCATGCAGCCCATGCTGAATATCGCGCTGCGCGCCGCCCGCAGCGCCAGTGAATTGATCTTCCGCTCCATCGAGCGCCTGGATACCATCAAGGTCGACGAAAAAGACGCCAAGGATTACGTATCCGAGGTGGATCGCGCTGCCGAGCAGAAAATCATCGACGCGCTGCGCAAGGCCTACCCTACCCACGGCATCCTCGGTGAAGAAACCGGTTTGCACAAAGGTAGCGGCGAAGGCGAAGACTACCTGTGGATCATCGACCCACTGGATGGCACCACCAACTTCCTGCGCGGTATCCCGCACTTTGCCGTGAGCATTGCCTGCAAATACCGTGGCCGCCTGGAACACGCCGTTGTGCTGGACCCGGTTCGCCAGGAAGAATTCACCGCCAGCCGTGGCCGTGGCGCCCAGTTGAACGGTCGCCGCCTGCGCGTCAGCGGTCGCACCAGCCTCGACGGCGCCCTGCTGGGTACCGGCTTCCCGTTCCGTGACGACCAGATGGACAACCTGGAAAACTACCTGGGCATGTTCCGCGCCCTGGTTGGCCAGACCGCCGGCATCCGTCGCGCCGGCGCAGCCAGCCTGGACCTGGCGTATGTCGCTGCCGGTCGCTTTGATGCGTTCTGGGAGTCGGGCCTGTCCGAGTGGGACATGGCTGCAGGCGCACTGCTGATTCAAGAAGCGGGCGGCCTGGTGAGCGACTTCACCGGTGGTCACGACTTCCTGGAGAAGGGTCACGTGGTTGCCGGCAACACCAAATGCTTCAAGGCAGTCCTGACGGCGATCCAGCCGCATCTGCCGGCTTCGCTGAAGCGCTAAGCGAGCGAGCACAAAAAAGCACCCCTCGGGGTGCTTTTTTTATACCTGGGATTACTGCTGCGGCTGGTTCTGACCGATAACCAGGCGCCCTTCCTTGTCGACGGGGATCTGGTTGCCTGGATCACGATCCATGCGCACGGAGCCTTCCTTGCCGTCCAGGGTGTAACGTACGTCGTACCCGACAACCTTGTCGCTGATGTCATTAACGGTATTACAACGAGTTTGCGTGGTGGTGTAGGTATCGCGGTTCTGCATGCCTTCCTGAACCTTGTTACCAGCGTAACCACCACCGACCGCACCGGCCACGGTGGCCAGCTTCTTGCCATTACCGCCGCCGACCTGATTACCCAACAGGCCGCCCGCCAGCGCACCGACCACCGTACCGACGATCTGATGCTGATCCTGCACAGGTTTCTGCCGGGTTACGGCAACATCCTTGCAGACTTCACGCGGGGTTTTAATCTGGGTTTTCACCGGCTGCACCGCCAGCACTTGCGCATACTCAGGGCCGCTTTTTACCAGGCTGTAGGTGGCAACAGCACCCCCGGCAGTCACACCGACAGCACCCAATACCGCACCAACCAGTAACGACTTGTTCACGTGAACCTCCTGACCATCACAAACGGACCGAACGATCCGCGCTATACCCAGCCTTGGAGCAAAAAAAAAGGCGCGAGTTCAATACTCGCGCCTTATTTGTAACAGCAGATCAACAATCACCCATCAAGGGCGGTCGTCGACCTCCTTGCCGGTGCTGGCAGGAGGGATCAGGTCTTCGCTGTTGAGGTTCAGCCAGATCAGTACCACGTTGGCGATGTAGATCGACGAGTAGGTACCCGCCAGCACGCCGATGAACAGCGACAGCGAGAAGCCCCACAGGTTGTCGCCACCGAACACCATCAGTGCGGCAATCGCCAGCAAGGTGGAGATCGAAGTCGCCATGGTGCGCAGCAGGGTCTGGGTGGTGGAGATGTTGATGTTCTCGATCAACGTCGCCTTGCGCAGCACCCGGAAGTTCTCACGAACCCGGTCGAATACCACGATGGTGTCATTGAGGGAGTAGCCAATGATTGCCAGCACCGCCGCCAATACCGTCAGGTCGAAGGTGATCTGGAAGTAGGCCAGGATACCCACGGTCACGATCACGTCGTGGATCAGCGACACAATGGCGCCGACACCGAACTTCCACTGAAAGCGGAAAGCCAGGTAGATCATGATGCCGACCAGCGCCATCAGCATGCCGAGGCCGCCTTGGTCGCGCAGCTCTTCACCTACCTGCGGGCCCACGAACTCGACGCGCTTGACCGACGCCGGGTTGTCGCCGCCGACCTTCTGCAAGGCCTCGGCTACCTGGTGACCCAGTTGCGGGTCTTCGCCCGGCATACGCACCAGCAGGTCGGTGGTTGCACCAAAGCTCTGCACGATAGCCTCGTGATAGCCGGCCTTGACCAGCTCGTTGCGCACCAGGCTAACGTCGGCCGGCTTCTCGTAGGTCAGCTCGATGAGCGTACCGCCGGTGAAGTCCAGACCGTAGTTCAGGCCCTTATGGAACCAGCTGAACAACGCCAGAACGGTAAGGAGCATGGTGAAGCCGAACGCAACGTTGCGAACGCCCATGAAGTTGATTGTACGTAACATGGCAGCCCCTTAAATCCACAACTTCTTGAAGTCACGTCCGCCAAAGATCAGGTTGACCATTGCGCGGGTCACCATGATGGCCGTGAACATCGAGGTAAAGATACCGAGGGACATGGTCACCGCAAAACCTTTGACCGGGCCGGTGCCCATGGCAAAGAGAATCCCGCCGACCAACAGGGTGGTCAGGTTGGAGTCGAGAATTGCAGTAAATGCCCGGCCGAAGCCTTCGTTGATTGCCCGTTGCACGGTCATGCCCGCAGCAATCTCTTCACGAATCCGCGAGAAGATCAGTACGTTGGCGTCAACCGCCATACCCATGGTGAGTACGATACCGGCGATACCTGGCAGGGTCAGCGTTGCACCCAGCAGCGACATCAGGGCCAGCAGCATCACCATGTTGCCCGCCAGCGCGACGGTGGCGATGACGCCGAAGAAGCGATAGATGGCGATGATGAACAGGGAGACGAACAGCATGCCCCACAGTGCAGCGTCGATACCCTTGGTGATGTTGTCAGCACCCAGGCTCGGGCCGATGGTACGTTCTTCAGCGAAGTACATCGGGGCGGCCAGGCCACCGGCACGCAGCAGCAGCGCCAGTTCGGATGACTCACCCTGGCCGTTCAGGCCGGTGATGCGGAATTGAGCACCCAGCGGCGACTGGATGGTCGCCAGGCTGATGATCTTCTTCTCTTCTTTAAAGGTCTGTACCGGTACGTCTTTCTCGACGCCGTCGACCACTTGCTTGGTGTAGGTGGTGACAGGACGCTGCTCGATGAAGATCACCGCCATGCTGCGACCGACGTTGCTGCGGGTTGCGCGGCTCATCAGTTCGCCGCCGTGGCCATCCAGGCGGATGTTCACTTCAGGCGTACCGTGCTCGCCGAAACCAGCCTTGGCGTCGGTCACCTGGTCACCCGTAATGATCAAGCCACGCTCGATCAGTGCAGGTGGACGATTGCCTTCACGGAACTCGAACTCTTCTGCAGTAGCACGGGTAGCACCCGGCTCAGCCGCCAGGCGGAATTCCAGGTTGGCTGTTTTACCCAGGATACGCTTGGCTTCAGCGGTGTCCTGCACGCCCGGCAGTTCAACCACGATGCGGTTGGCACCCTGGCGCTGAACGATCGGCTCGGCCACACCCAGCTCGTTGACGCGGTTACGTACCGTGGTCAAGTTCTGCTTGATCGAGTATTCACGGATTTCCGCCAGCTTGGCCGGGGTCATCGCCAGACGCAGTACCGCCTGACCATTGAGGTCGGCCGGAACAATGTCGAAATCGTTGAAGTTCTTGCGGATCAGCGCACGGGCCTGTTCGCGGGTTGCTTCGTCAGCAAAGCCCAGCTGGATGGCACCGTTGAGCTGCGGCAGGCTGCGATAACGCAGGCGCTCTTTACGCAGCAGGCTCTTCACATCGCCTTCGTAGACTTTCAGGCGAGCGTCGAGGGCCTTGTCCATGTCCACTTCCAGCAGGAAGTGCACACCACCGGACAAGTCCAGACCCAGCTTCATCGGGTGTGCGCCGATCGCGCGCAGCCATTTTGGCGTGGTCTGTGCCAGGTTCAGTGCGACGACGTAGTCATCACCCATGACCTTGCGCACAACGTCTTTTGCCGGCAATTGGTCTTCTTGCTTGGTCAGGCGCAACAAGCCGCCCTTCGCATCAGCAGCCAAACTTGCCGCTTTAACCTGGATACCCGCGTCGGTGAGCGCTTTGCTCGCACGGTCCAGATCAGCCTGATTGACCTGCAGCGCAGTGCTGGCGCCAGTGATCTGGATAGCCGGGTCATCAGGATAGAGATTGGGAGCGGAATAAATAAAACCGATCGCCAGCACCGCCAGGATCAGTACGTATTTCCACAGAGGGTATTTGTTCAGCATCACGCCGCCCGCTTATAACGCGGGGCGCCTTGCGCGCCCCGTCGATTGGTAAAGGTTGTTACTTAGATCGCTTTGAGCGTGCCTTTTGGCAGCGTGGCAGCGATGGCGCCCTTCTGGAACTTCATTTCTACGGTGTCGGAGACTTCCAGAACCACGAAAGCGTCGGACACTTTAGTGATCTTGCCGGCGATGCCGCCAGTGGTCACGACTTCGTCGCCTTTCTGCAAGCTGCCCAGCAGGTTCTTCTGCTCTTTGGCGCGCTTGGCCTGTGGACGCCAGATCATCAGGTAGAAGATGACCAGGAAGCCGACCAGGAAAATCCACTCAAAACCACCGCCCATAGGACCGGCAGCGGCCGGTGCAGCGGCATCAGCCATGGCATTAGAGATAAAAAAGCTCATTTAGCACTCCAGTTGCAAATAGTGAATCTTAGGGTCGGAAAACTCAGTCCAAGGGCGGCACAGGCAGCCCGCGCTTGGCATAGAAGGCATCGACGAAGGCGGCCAATGTACCCTGTTGAATAGCCTCGCGCAAACCAGCCATCAGGACTTGGTAGTGACGCAAATTGTGGATGGTATTCAACATGCTACCCAGCATTTCCCCACACTTGTCCAGATGGTGCAGATAAGCGCGCGAGAAGTTCTGGCAGGTGTAGCAGTCACAGGTAGGATCCAGCGGCGATTCATCATGGCGATGGAACGCGTTACGGATCTTCAGCACGCCTGTATCGATGAACAGATGCCCATTGCGGGCATTACGGGTTGGCATCACGCAATCGAACATGTCCACACCGCGGCGCACACCCTCTACGAGATCCTCCGGTTTGCCAACGCCCATAAGGTAACGAGGTTTGTCAGCCGGCATCAGGCCCGGCAGGTAATCCAGCACCTTGATCATCTCGTGCTTGGGCTCGCCCACTGACAGGCCGCCGATGGCCAGGCCGTCGAAGCCGATCTTGTCCAGGCCTTCGAGCGAGCGCTTGCGCAAGCTTTCATGCATGCCGCCCTGCACAATACCGAACAGGGCAGCGGTGTTATCGCCATGGGCGTTTTTCGAGCGCTGGGCCCAACGCAACGACAGTTCCATGGAAATCCGCGCGACGTCTTCATCGGCCGGGTACGGCGTGCACTCGTCGAAAATCATCACGATGTCGGAGCCCAGGTCACGTTGCACCTGCATCGACTCTTCCGGGCCCATGAACACTTTGGCGCCGTCCACCGGGGAGGCGAAGGTCACGCCCTCCTCCTTGATCTTGCGCATGGCGCCCAGGCTGAACACCTGGAAACCACCGGAGTCAGTGAGGATCGGGCCTTGCCACTTCATGAAGTCATGCAGGTCGCCATGCTTCTTGATCACTTCGGTGCCCGGGCGCAGCCACAGGTGGAAGGTGTTGCCGAGGATGATCTCGGCGCCCGTGGCGACGATGTCACGCGGCAGCATGCCTTTTACCGTGCCGTAGGTACCGACCGGCATAAAAGCCGGGGTCTCGACGGTACCGCGAGGGAAAGTCAAACGGCCGCGGCGAGCTTTACCATCCGTGGCCAGCAATTCAAACGACATACGACTCATGATTGTTCCTCTGGGCCGCGCGGCGCCGGATTACGGGTGATAAACATCGCATCACCGTAGCTGAAAAAACGGTATCCGTTATCGATGGCGGCTTGATAAGCGGCCATGGTCTCGGGATAACCGGCAAATGCCGACACCAGCATCAACAGAGTGGATTCCGGCAAATGGAAATTGGTCACCAGGGCATCGACCACATGAAACGGCCGGCCCGGGTAGATAAAGATGTCTGTGTCGCCACTGAACGGCTTGAGCACGCCATCGCGCGCCGCGCTTTCCAGCGAGCGCACGCTGGTCGTACCGACCGCCACCACCCGCCCGCCGCGCGCCTTGCACGCTTCAACCGCATCCACGACGTCCTGGCTGACTTCCAGCCACTCGCTGTGCATATGGTGGTCTTCGATGTTATCCACACGCACCGGCTGAAACGTGCCGGCCCCCACGTGCAGGGTCACATAGGCCGTTTCAACGCCTTTGGCGGCAATCGCATCCAGCAGCGGCTGGTCGAAATGCAGCCCCGCCGTCGGTGCAGCCACCGCGCCCAGTCGCTGGGAATACACCGTCTGATAACGCTCGCGGTCCGAGTCTTCATCCGGGCGGTCTATATAAGGAGGCAACGGCATATGGCCGACGCGTTCCAGCAGCGGCAACACTTCCTCGGCAAACCCAAGCTCGAACAACGCATCATGACGGGCCAGCATTTCTGCTTCGCCACCGCCATCGATAAGGATCTTCGAACCCGGTTTCGGCGACTTGCTGGAGCGCACATGGGCCAGCACGCGATGGCTGTCCAGCACCCGCTCCACCAGAATTTCCAGCTTGCCGCCGGATGCTTTCTGGCCAAAAAGGCGAGCCGGAATCACCCGGGTATTGTTGAAAACCATCAAGTCGCCTGGGCGTAAATGCTCAAGCAAATCAGTGAATTGACGGTGTGCGAGGGCACCGCTGACCCCGTCCAGGGTCAGCAGTCGACTGGCGCGACGCTCGGCCAAAGGATGGCGAGCGATCAGCGAATCAGGGAGCTCAAAAGTAAAGTCAGCAACGCGCATGATGGGGTTCGTCTAGCAGGGCCGGGAAGTCTAGCGGAAATAGTGAAAATTGACCATGAAACGTGATTGACCAACGGTAATCTCATCTCTATACTTCGCCGCCATTGAGCCCTGATGGCGGAATTGGTAGACGCGGCGGATTCAAAATCCGTTTTCGAAAGGAGTGGGAGTTCGAGTCTCCCTCGGGGCACCATCTTAAAAAAAGACCTTGAAATTCAAGGTCTTTTTTTTCGCCTGCAGGAAAGTGATGATGGGCGGGCGAACGCGAGAAAAGAGGAACCTTGGCCATGGAACAGACGCTGGAAGCTGTAGCGCTTTTTGCGCTCAAGCTGGTGCATGAGACCGAAGGCGCGAGCCCGATTCTGCGGGACGACCTGGTCATGGACGGCTATGAGCGGGAGGTGTTTGGCTTGCTGGTGCGCAAGGGCGATATCAATGCCATCCAGCATAAGATCGACGAGTGCCTGGCATTGGCCCTCGAATCCCTGGGCGGTGCACACACCGTGATGGGCCGCGAGCTGCAACGGCTTGCGGTGGATGCGCGCCAAGCGACGACACTCGAAGAACTCAATGCCCCGCTCAACGCACTCAAGGATTACCTGAAGGCGATCCTTTAACGCCTGCCTTCGACCGCCATGCGTACAGCCAGGCCCATCAGCACCGAGCCCATCAACCAGCGCTGTACGGTTTGCCAGACCGGTTTGCGGATGAAGAACCCCGCGATCGAGCCCGCCATCAGAGCGATCAGCCCGTTGACGCTCACGCTGATCATGATCTGCGTAAAGCCCAGTACCAGCGATTGCGACAGCACACTGGCGTGCCCGTTGGGGTCGATAAACTGGGGCAGCAACGACAGATACATCACTGCCACTTTGGGATTCAGCAGGTTGGTGACAAAGCCCATCATGAACAGCTTGCGCGGGCTGTCCTTGGGCAAGTCCCGCACTTGGAAGGGCGACCGGCCACCCGGCTTCACCGCCTGCCAGGCCAGGTAAACCAGATACAGCGCCCCGCCGAGCCGCAGCGCGTCGTAGGCATAGGGAACCGCCATCACCAACGCGGTGATACCCAATGCCGCGCAGAACATATAGACGACAAAACCCATCGCAACGCCGCCCAGGGAAATCAGCCCGGCCAATCGCCCCTGGCAGATCGACCGCGAAATGAGGTAAATCATGTTCGGGCCGGGCGTCAGTACCATGCCGAGCGAGATCAGGCCGTAGGCAAGCAGGCTGGAGAGTTCGGGCATGGTGTGGCTCCTTGACGACGTAAAACCTTGTGATGGCCGGCGGGTTGTTGGCGCCATGGTAGGTCGATAAAAGGAACGCCGTTAGATACAGATCCGCGAGCAAAACGTCATACACCGGTACCGGCATCTGCTGCACCACTCACCCAAGGAAAGGCACATGATCGACTTCAACAACAAAGGCTTCTTCAAGCTCAAGCAGAACAACGAATACGCCGAGCGCGTTTCGTCATTGCTGCTGGATGATGAGCAGGTCATCGACTCCTATAAGGCCATGCGCGATGGGGTGGTGTTCACCACCAAGCGCATCATCGCCGTGAACGTGCAAGGGATTACCGGCAGCAAAAAAGACTTCACGTCCCTGCCGTACAAAAACATCGTCGCGTATTCGGTGGAAACCTCCGGGACGTTCGATCTGGATTCGGAGCTGGAGATTTACTTTTCGGCGGTGGGGAAAGTGAAGTTTGAGTTCACGGGGAAGACGTCGATTGTTGAGATATCGAGGGTGATTTCCCGGCATGTGCTTTGAACCGTTACGAAAACTCCGCTTTTAAGGATTTCCCACTATGGGCCCAAAAACCGCAGAGCTAATCGATGTGCTTGAGGAACTTGCCATCCTGCTGGAAAGCGATGGGGACAATCACTGGAGCCGATGGATGCGTAAGGCCAAAACCTTATTGCAAGCATCCGATTACTCCGGAATCACCTATTTGCGCTCTGCATACGGCGGAATGGGCTCGTTCAATGACCTCGTTCTTGGACAAAGCAGCGAAGGCGGCGTTTTTTTCTGGAAGCCTGGATACAAGGAGTTGAACGACCGGTTGGACGGGTTACGTAATAAAGCCGCGCAGTTGGGCGCGCAGATACAGCGCTCTCAGGCAGAGTAAGCGTGCTTGAATCAATGTAGCGATTGCTAAAGTGACTTTTCCCACACCTCCCATCGAACAACGAGAATTTCAGGTTCTTCTCCGCTCTCATAGGCTCGCTTCCTTGCACAGGGAAGTGAGCAGCCATGACAGAGCGCGCGTATCCAATTACCGAAGAAGAGCAGCTGAAGCGGCGAATCCTGACGCCGCAGCCTAAGCAGATTCCGTATTCACCGTTCATTGATTTGTATGAAGCCCCTCCCGCGCCCACGCCTGAACCCGCGAGAATTCCAGGCCATGTATTCGCCAAGTCGTGCCAGTTGCCCGACGGGATCATCAGCTACAACAACCCCACCGGTTATGTGCCGCTTGAGCTGATCAAGGATTACGGCCACTTCACGCTGTTAGGCGGACGGGAAGTGGACAGCCAAGGCGGCGTTTCCCTCAGGAAAATCAGCGGTAGTGCCCTACCCGTTGGGCTTGGCCAGCTTGTGCTGCGCACATCCGCGTTGGAGTCCGCGGCTGCGGCGGTCGGTGCCGCCGCTGGGGGTTTGCTTGCAGGGCTGGTGGCGCTGGCCTGGCCGTCGGAGCTTGGCGACAGTGCGCTCTATAGCGAAGAGCAGCTTCGTCACCTGCAAAAAGCCCGTTCGCGGATGCGGTTGCATATCGAGCAACGCGCCGATGGGACGCTGAAGGGATATGGGTTTTACACCGGTAAAAATACCGACTGGCAGATGATCGATGTGGTGCAGTTTCAGAGTCGTGACAGTCAGTTCGTGGCGGATCTTGGCGAGGGTGTGGAGCTGATTTGGACGCCGGCCATTGATCCTGGCGACACCCTTGGCATACCGGCATTGGAGGCTGCACCACAAGCGCCGGTGATGTGGATTTATCCGCCGACGGAGGCGGCCAAACAGATGCTGGTGAACCCGATTTATCCGCCGGAGTATCGGGATTTTATTCTGGTTTTTTCGGTGGAGTCGGGGGTTCGGCCGCTGTATGTGGTGGTTAACGAACCACGAAAGGGGCTTAAAAACCCGGACCATGATTATTTCCCGGCCCCCAACGCTGCAGACATAACAGGCTTTCCAGGTCTGATAGACCAAAGACCCGTGACACCTAGAAAAGGCGGTAGCGGCTTACGCGAGCGCTGGATAGATGCCAAAGGGAGGAAAATATTTGAGTGGGATTCCAAGAAAGGCGAATTAGAAGTCTATCGAAACAGTGACCTTGCCCACCTAGGCGCATTCGATCCCTACACCGGTGAGCGCCGAGGTCGAGCAAAACCCGAACGCCGCATATACAGATAAGTGGAAAACACATCATGGTTATGAAAGTCAGATTGCGTTGGTACGACAAGCAAAGCAATTACGTGAAGGCAGATGAATACTCGGCAGATATTGATGACGCGGAGAGCTTTTTTGAAACACTAGGGTTGAGTCAAGAAACGGCGATATATGCGGACGTGTTCAACGTTCGCCCAAGCTGGATAGCGACTATCCAACCGCATTTCCAGCACGTAATTGAACCCGTGAACTTCGATTACCAAATCTCTTTCAGCTACCAAGGCACATGGCCGCCCCAATCCTCCAAGAAACCATAAAGGAATCCAATGAAAAAGCCCCCTCTCTACCGCTCAGTCAACACCCGCACGCACAACGTGCGTCACGGCAGTTGCCGCACCTACAGGCAACAACGCCATAGTAAAAGCGAAAAGAATTCCATGCTCAGCCGTGGATCAATGCATAGCCATCACCGGCACGGTCTCGATTACACGCCACTATTTCGGTTTCTTCTGTCCAAGGTCGGCCATCATTGGGATGGTGTGTTCAGCGAAGCCAACGCCCGCCTGGACCGCCCGGAACCTGTGTTCTGGATGGTTGCTCTGCATGAAAGCGACAAAAAAGAGTACGTACGAACGGACGAATCCAGTTACTACAGCGGCTTGTATGTCGACGAGGCTGGCCTGCTGCAAAAGGTTAACCCACAACTGACACCCGCGCTCATGAAGCCGTTTTGCAACTGCTGCACCCACACCTTCAACGGTGTGGTATTCCCACCGGTTCCACCCCACAGGCGCTAAAACTCAACCGCGCACACAACCCACCCACCTCCCGGTTATACAACTCCAACCGCCCCCCAATCTTC